>DATICC010000439.1:0-6406 GCA_035457045.1 Woeseiaceae bacterium
TCGACCGCCGTCACTATGGCTGGCGCCCCTGCCAGCACGGCATACTCACCGCACAGCACGATCTTGCCGGGCGCGCTGGCACAGGCACGCGTCATCCCGGCGACAGCCGATGCGCGCCCGCTCCGAGCCCGCTCTGCAGAATTCGCCTCACGCCCGGGGTTGCCTCGAGGGAGGCGGCAACCGTAGGGACGGCTTGCGGAAGACATACGGCTTTGAGTTGCGGACCGGCGTCAATCGTGAAAAACACCGGCACTCCGTCCGCCTGCAGTTTCCTGATGACCTGGATACACGCCATGGTCACCTCGTTCCAGTACACGACTGGCGGCTTCGAAGTCCACGTCAGCGAGTGCATCTTCAGGCAGTTGTGCTCGGCGACGGCAGCAAGCGCGGAAAACTTCCTCTCACGCACCGCGTCCAGCGCACTGGCGATGTCCCGCTCCTGTTGCTCGACCCACGCCGCATAGAACGGTGAGGTCGCCGCACTGCGCAGCATGGCCGCGCCGGAACCGACCGCTTTCGCGGACTCGTCAGTCACTGCGACCACCAGCTCGAGCGGCCACTCGCTGGTGATCGTTTCGACACGGATGCCCCTGTCGCCGGCCGTCAGCAGGACGATGCCGGGATACAGCGATCGTGCCGCGGAACCGGAGACCGCGCCGGCAATGCGTGCCAAGGTCAGCGTATCGACACCCGTCGCCGCTGCTTCACTGGCGGCAACTACCAGGGCGGCAAAAGCGGAAGCCGAGGAAGCAAGTCCGGCAGCGATCGGAAAATTGCATTCGCTCGTTACCGCGGCGCGCGCCCGGTCCGCGCCGGCGACCAGGTCGAGGCATCGCGAGATCCGTGGAAGCATGTCGCTTGCAGTCTCACCGTTGAGCTGGAGGCAATCGGCCTCGAGGTTCCGGTCGAATTCGACGGTCATGCGCGTCCACAAAGTTTCCAATGTCAGCGACAGGGATCCGACCGCAGGCAGGTTTCGCTCCGCGTCCCGCTTGCCCCAATATTTGATAAGCGCAATGTTGGGCTGCGCCTGTGCTGTCGCACGCATGGTTTCGTTCCGGATAATCCGTAATCCCGCCGGGGGGCGGATTATAGCCCAGCCCGCCGGCACTCTTCCTGCCGCCGCCGCCGGCGCGGCGGCGGCAAAATCCGTGTAGGCTTGCCCGCAAGTCCGGAAACAGAACATTGCCCACAGCGTTCGAAATGAGGGTTCCGTATTACACGGAACGGGTCACCGCGTGCCTCGATCGGGCATTGCCCCCTGCCGGGCAGGCTCCGCAGCGCCTGCACGAAGCCATGCGCTATGCGGTACTGAACGGCGGCAAGCGCATACGGCCGTTGCTGATTTATGCGACGGGCGAGTGCCTCGCGGTTGAAAGCGGCCGTCTCGACGCTCCTGCCGTTGCCATCGAACTGATCCATGCCTTCTCGCTCGTGCACGATGACCTCCCCGCAATGGATGACGACGATCTGCGGCGCGGCATGCCGACCGTGCATCGGCAGTATGATGAAGCGACGGCCATCCTCGCAGCGGACGCATTGCAGCCGCTCGCATTCTCCGTCCTGTCGTCGGCCGAAGGCTTAAGCGACCGCGAGAAAGTGGACCTGGTTTCGATTGTTGCCGCGGCCTGTGGCTCGCTCGGCATGACCGGTGGGCAGGCAATCGACCTTGCGTCCGAAGGACGCAATCTGTCCGAGGCCAGTCTGCGCCAGATGTACAGCCTGAAGACCGGAGCACTGATTCGTGCGTCGGTTATGGCGACTGCTGCCCTGGCGAACGGCCTGGATGAGGACAACCGGAAAGCGCTGGACGAGTTCTCCGGCTTGCTGGGTCTGGCATTCCAGATTCGCGATGACATACTGGACGTCGAGGGCCATACGGAGGTAATCGGCAAACGCACAGGTGCCGATCGAAAAAAAATGAAAGCCACCTGGCCGGCCCTGTTCGGCATTGACGAATCGAGGGCGCGATGCACGCAGTTGCTGGAACGGGGACTCGGCTGCCTCGCCGGTTTCGGCGCATCGGCAGATCCCCTGCGCTGGTTGGCCAGGTACATAGTCGACAGGTCTGCGTGATGACAACGCAGCAACAGGCAGAGCGCAGCATCCTGCACGTCGACATGGATGCCTTTTATGCGTCCGTCGAGCAACGTGACAATCCGGACCTGCGTGGCAAACCACTGGTTGTCGGGGGCGGCAGCAATCGTGGCGTGGTGGCTGCCGCAAGTTATGAAGCCCGGAAGTTCGGCATTCGCTCTGCGATGCCGATGCGCGACGCGATGCGCCGATGTCCCGCACTCGTCCGGGTACATCCACGCATGGATCATTATGCAAGTGTCTCGAACGACGTATTCACGATCTTTCGCGAATTCTCGCCGCTGGTCGAGGGCCTCTCGCTCGACGAAGCGTTCCTCGATGTAACCGCGAGCCGCAGCCTCTTTGGCTCGGCCATCGCGATTGCCAGGCGGATCAAAACGCAAATTCGTGACACCACGGGACTGACCGCATCCGTCGGGGTGTCGCACAACAAGCTGCTGGCGAAAATCGCATCAGATCTCGAGAAGCCGGATGGGCTGGTCGTGATCACCGAGCAAAACGTACACGAAGTCCTGGATCAATTGCCCGTACAGGTGATTCCGGGAATAGGGCGCGAGACGCTCGCACGCCTCACAAAGATCGGAATACGGACCATCGCGGATCTGCGCTCCGCAAACGACGGCAAGCTCGGACCGGTATTCGGTCGTTATGCCGGCCGTATGCGGCAGCGGGCCTGCGGGATCGACGATCGTCCCGTGGTCGCGTCACGGGACGACAAATCGATCAGTGCCGAGGAAACCTATGATGAGGATCTGACGGATGTCAGCGCAATGAATCGCGAATTGCTGCGGCTTGCCGAGAAAACGGCGGGACGGCTGCGCGCCAGGTCGTTGCTGGCGGGAACGCTCCAGATCAAGATACGGGAGTCCGATTTCACGACCTGTACTCGCCAGCGTGGTCTGCACCCGCCTTCGTCCGGCACCGACCAGTTGTTCGAGGTGGCGCGGCAGCTACTCGCGGCCTGGCTGGCCGAGCACAGTGGCAGCCGGATCCGCCTGCTCGGCGTCGGCGGAACCGATCTCGTGCCGGATGCGCAGCAGGACCTGTTCGCGAGCAGCGAGAGCGCCGGGAAAGCCGTGCTGGACCAGGCCGTCGATCAGGTGCGCGAGCGTTTCGGCCGACTGTCGCTGGGCCGCGCGCGAACGCTGAATCGATCATAATTCGTGTAGAATCAGGTATATGGCCGGGCAGCGCGCGGCGCAGACTGCAGCAGACAAATCCTGACATGTACACCAAGTTCTTCGGCCTGAACGAAAAACCGTTCGCCATTACGCCGGACCCCCGCTACCTGTTCATGAGCGAGCGCCACGGCGAGGGGCTCGCGCACCTGGTGTATGGCGTTACCGAAAGCGGAGGATTCATACAGCTGACCGGTGAGGTCGGAACCGGCAAGACCACACTGGTTCGAACTCTGCTGAGCCAGCTCCCGGACAAGGTCGACGTCGCACTCATACTCAATCCGCAGCTTTCGGCGCTGGAGTTCCTGATCGCGATCTGCGAGGAACTTCACATTGCGCTGCCACAGGACAAGGGCAGTGCCAAGGCGCTGGTCGATGCGCTGAACTGGCATTTGCTTGCCGCACACGCGGCCGGGCGGCGCACGATTCTGATGATTGATGAAGCGCAGAACCTGTCTGTCGAGGTCCTGGAACAACTGCGGCTGCTGACCAACCTCGAGACGTCGAAGCAGAAACTCCTGCAGATCATACTCATCGCGCAACCTGAATTGCGGGACAAACTCGCCGGAAACGATTTGCGGCAACTCGCCCAGCGCGTCACGGGTCGATACCACCTCGAACCGCTGTCGAAAGACGAGGCCAGCCGTTATATCGATCACCGACTGAAAGTTGCGGGCGCACTCAGCGAGATTTTCGACGAGAGCGCCAAGCGTGAAGTGTTCCGTCTCTCCGGCGGGGTGCCGCGCATCATGAACGTAATATGCGACCGCGCCCTGCTCGGTGCGTACAGCCGTGACACGCGCAAGGTGACGCGACGTCTGGTGCGGCGCGCTACCGCAGAGGTCTCGGGGCAGTCCCTGACGCCCACCGTGCTCAAGTGGGCACTGCCGGTACTCGGAATCGCCGGGCTGATACTGCTGCTTGCGTCCCTGTGGTCCGCGAATCGCGAGCCTGCCGCCGATTCCGTCGAGTTCGTCAGCCAGACGGTCGATCCCCTGCCGGAGGAAACGCCGGCCGGTACTTCGCAGGCAGCGGTTGTAGTGCCGCCTGCGGGCCCGACCGCCGAGGAGTTCCTGCGCAACGCCGGGGACCAGGCGGATGTCGAATCCGCGATGCACACCCTGGCCGCCCTCTGGGGCATCCGTTACGACCCGGCGTCCGGCACGGCCTGCGCGCAGGCGTCCGCACAGGGCCTGAGTTGCCTGTATCAGCGCGGCACGCTGAACAACGTCCGCCAGCTCGGTCTGCCGGCAATGCTCACGCTCACCGGCAACGACGGCACCACCTACCAGCCGGTGCTTGTGTCCACAACGGACACCACGGGCATGCTGGCGGCAGGCGAGTACAGCTCGAGTTTTCCCCTCGACGATATCTCCGACCTCTGGTTCGGCCAGTTCCTGCTGTTCTGGCGACCGCCGAATGGCGTGGTGACCGAGTTGTCGCGCGGTGTACGTAACGAGAACGTGCGCTGGTTGCGGCAAAGCCTTGCGGCGCTCGATCCGGAGTACCGCGGGCAGCCGTCTACGTCCGACCTGTTTGACGAGGAACTCGAGCAACAGTTGAAAGCGTTTCAGCAGCGGCATCGCCTGCAAGCGGACGGGCTGGCCGGTGCACAAACTCAGGCCTTCATCCAGTCGCTGCTCGCACTCGAAGGTACGCCGCGACTGAGTTCCGGTCGCTGATTCCAGACAAACGGGGCACAGCATGTCTTTCATACTGGACGCTTTGAAGAAATCCGAATCCGAACGGCAACGCAAGGGGACACCTGGCATTGCCGATCTCCCGCAGGGCACAGCGCGATCCGGTGGTGCGAAGTGGCTGTGGATCATCGGCATATTGCTGACCGTCAATCTCGCGGTCGTGGGCGGGCTGATGTTGCGACCGGATCCGGTTCCGCTGCTCCAACAGGAACCGCCGCCGACATCACGGCAGGCAACACCCGAAACCGCCCCGTCGGCTGAACGCTTTGCAGAGATTGTTGCCGATGCCAAAAACAGGCAGCCCGTATCGTCCGTCGAATCCGGCGGCCCCTTGCACACGGAGACTCCCATCGCGACGCCCGACACGGCACGACCGGGTGCCGCCGCGGGCTCGGCGAACGTGACCGACGGCTTGCCATCCTTCAACGAATTGCGTGCCGACGGCACCCTGCAGCTGGCGGACCTGCACCTGGACATACATGTCTACAGCACGACGCCCGCAGACCGATTCGTTTTTATCAATATGAATCGTTATGCGGAGCAGGCGACGCTGGCGGAAGGTCCGCGGGTTCGCGAGATTACGACCGAGGGAGTGATTCTCGAGCACATGGGCACGCGTTTCCTGTTGCCGCGCGAATGACGGGCAGCGGACAGGATCAGCGTTGAGTATCGCTTTACCTGCGGACGCGCAGCTGCACGCCCACGCTCTCGCCGTCGCGCTGCGCTCGGGCATCCATCGGGTCATCCTGGAGCAGGACACGCTGAATCGCATCAACGTGTTCCCGGTAGCCGATGGCGACACGGGGACCAACCTGAGCCTGTCGCTTGGGGCCGCGCTGGGCATACTGAAGAGCCCGCCGACTGCGCATCTCGGAGAATTGCTGACCGCGATTGCGGACACCATGCTCGATGGGGCGCGCGGCAACTCCGGGGCAATCGTTGCGCAGTTCTTCCAGGGCATGAGTGACTCGGCAGAGAACCTGGCGACCTTCACGATCAGCTCGTTCTCGAGCGCCGTTGCCCGCGGCAGCGATTATGCTCATGACGCGCTCGCCAATCCCAGGGAGGGTACGATCCTCTCTGTCATCAGCGCGTTCGCACAGAGCCTGCGCGAACAACTCGAGCGCCGTGAGGCGATTTCGTTCCCCGGCCTGCTCGAAAATGCCGTCGTTGCCATGCAAGCGGCACTGGCGC
This sequence comes from Woeseiaceae bacterium, assembly GCA_035457045.1. Taxonomy (GTDB): domain Bacteria; phylum Pseudomonadota; class Gammaproteobacteria; order Steroidobacterales; family Woeseiaceae; genus JAKEGN01. The sequence continues at coordinate 6,170 of DATICC010000439.1, forward strand.
GAACCCAGGGCCAACTCGAGGCGCTGCGCAAAGCCGGTGTCGTCGATGCCGGCGCGAAGGGTTTTGTCGCGCTGATCGATGGCATGACACACTACCTGTCGCACGGCGAGGAAGTCGCTGAGCCGGACATCGCTGCGCAGATCGCAGCGCAGTTGCCGCAGGAAATGGCCGGCTCATCGGACACGCTCGCGTTTCGCTTTTGCACCGAGTGCATCATCACCGGGGAGAACATTGACC
>DATICC010000440.1:0-3763 GCA_035457045.1 Woeseiaceae bacterium
TCGTGACCCGCGGCTTTGGCAAGCGGACCGTCCTGGCCCCAGCCGGTGACGCGGCCGTAAACCAGCCGCGCATTGCGCCCGAGGCAGATCGCCGGGCCGATGCCGAGGCGCTCGGCGACTCCGGGCCGGAAGCCTTCGAACAGGCCATCGGCGCTTTCGACGAGGCGCAGCACGGCGGCCACGGCTTGCGGATTTTTCAGGTCACAGGCAATCGATTTGCGATTGCGCAGCAAGGGGTCGAGGCTCTGACGCCGGCCGGCGCCAGCGCGTTCGATGCGTATCACCTCCGCGCCCATGTCGGCGAGCATCATGCCGCAAAAAGGCGCGGCACCGAGGCCGGCGAGTTCGATGATCCTGATACCCTGCAAGGGGCCCATGGTTATGCCAGGCCTGGTCGGTGTTGGCCGATTCCGTGGCCGGGATGCCCCTGGTGGAATGGCTCCCTGCGGTCCGCTTTATTTCCACCACGGGCATCCCGGCCACGGAATCGGCTAATAGCCACCGCGATGCCCCTGGTGGAATGGCCCCCTTCGGTCCGCTTTATTTTCGCCACGGGCATCCCGGCCGCGACCTCAACCATGTCAGTGACGCGAGATCCGGATTGTCCATTGCACGTTACAGCGCCGCGTCGATGCGCGCTGTCAACACCTGCGAGGTATCGGGCGATATCTCGGTCCAGGCAACGACGAGTCCGTCGCCGTCGCGCATCATTTGCGGAAACCCGGATGCGCGGCCCGCGGCCGTGGTTGCGACGACCTGCACGGGCCCGAGATCGCCGGATGCGGAGACGGAGCGCAGGCAGATCTCGCCGTTGCCATCCGCGGCGCTGCGCAACCAGCTGACGACTGCCGTTCCGTTGTCCAGCAATTCGATGTCCGCGCGGCCGACAGGGCGATCGATGTCGGCGTCTACCGGATCTCCGAAGGTCCGGCCGTCGTCTGTCGACCACGCCATGCGCAATTTAGAATCGTCGTTCGCAGCCGTGAACCAGGCGACCGCGACCGTGCCCTCGTGGCTCGCTATCGCGGGACCGTTGACCGGGCAGGCATTGATTTTCCAGCCATCGTCTGCGACCGGGATATCGTCCTGCCATTGCCCGCCGATGGCGCGAACCACGTGTATGTCGCGGATCTCGGCTTCGCTGCGGTTGCGGTACACCGCGATCGGACCCTCGCGGCCAGGAGCCACGTCAGTCTGGCAGCAGTCGCACACGAATTCGTCTACCAATTGCGCACCGGAGATTGCGCCGTCGCGGGCGATCAGCGCAGAGCGCAGCGTCATGCCGCCGGTATGTTGTTCGCCATGGCCATCGCCGCTCATGTTGCGTCCGTCCAGCCACAGCACGCCGACAGCACCCTGCCACGGGAACAGCGATACGAAGCCATGCTCGGTGGCAGTGCCGTCGTCGTGCGGCGTCAGCGGTTCGCTCCAGGTCCGGCCGGCATCGTTCGAAAGCGCGACGGCTATATCATAGGAATAGGTGCCGCCGGGGGTTCGGACCAGCCAGTGCGCTGCCCAGAGGTTGTCGTCGATCGGTTCGACAGAGGGGAAGTCTGCCCAGTTGACGAACCAGCCACTGCCGCTGGCGACCGTCACCGCGTTCTGCCAGGTGCCGTCGCGCAAAGTCGCTGCACGCAATTGCATTCGGGTAGCGTCGCCCTCGAGCCAACTCATCACGATGCTGCCGTCCGCGGCACGAGCGAGGTGCGGTTCGGCGCTGCCCATGCCGGCGATGAGCGGCAATACCTGCACGGGCGGTGGCGCATTGCATGCTGCGAGCATTGCAAGGGGCAACAAACCGGCAATCAGCAACCTGGCGAACATCGCGATTCCTTGTACATTGAAAATGGCGCCGAACAAAGGTGCCATTACTTTACAACCATATGTCCCGCTATAGGGAAAAAGGAGTCAGAAAAAGGTGTCAGGTTTATTTTCTGCTCGCTCTTGCGGAAACCGGACGGCCGGGGCCGCGAGCTGGCACGAGCCGACCGGAGCGACTGACAATTTCACGTTGAAACTTGCTTGAACCCGTGAGTTGATTTCGCTTCACTGCGGTCCGGATCAGTGCGAGCTCCACGTCAGATTGGCCGCTCCTGATCAAGGCCCTGTAAGCGACGACGCGATCTGCATCGGATTGGCCAAGCGCCTGATAGGTTGCGGATCGATCGAGCCAGCTGCCTTCGACAAGCGAAGCGTTGAAGCGAAAGCTCGACCAGTGGTAATCCGCCGGATTTTCCACAAGCCCTGCGCGAACGGGATTCAGTTCCACATAGCGATAGCATGCCAGCAGATAATTATCGGTATCGATTGGGCTGGCTTTGAATCGACCCTCCCAGAGCGTACCGGTCCTTTTCAGTCGCCTGTTCATGTACCGAGTTTGACGGGCAGCAAGAACTCGCATCAATTTGGATACCGAATCGTTGTTGTTCGCTGGCGTAATGACCAGGTGCACATGATTGGTCATCAGGCAGTAAGCATGGACCCGGATCGCGAGTTCGCAACGCTTCTCCTGCAGGTTGCTTAGGAAGTAGGTGTAGTCGCTGGATTGCAAGAATACTGGCTGGCGATCGTGTCCTCGCTGAACTATGTGCAGCGGCACGTTTGGTATGAAAACGCGAGGATAGCGCGGCATCGAACCAGTGTTTGAGATTGCAGGTCATGCAATTTTGTGTCACCCAAAGCCCCGACCCACAGCATCAAAACTTGGCATTACGCTTCGAAAATAAACCTGACACCTATTTAGACGAGACGAAAAATAAACCTGACACCTTTTAGACTCAAAGCCATATGTCCCGCTGCAGCACTACCTCGACCAGGCGGCTGATCGCGGTCACCAACGCGGCGTCACGCAGGGTCGGGCGGCCGCCGGTACCCCGGCTGGCCGCTTTCTCATCGAGCGCATGCAGGCGCTCGACCGCGGCATCGACTGCGAGAGTCATGCGCTTCTCCAGGAATCCTTCGACCGTTTCCAGTTCCCATTGCTGATTCTCGAGGTTTTGTACCCATTCCAGGTAGCTGACGATGACGCCGCCGCTGTTGGCGACAATGTCCGGCAACACGACGACACTCTTCGCCTGCAGTATGTCGTCCGCTGCCGGGGTCGAAGGACCGTTCGCCGCCTCGACGATCAGCCTGGCCCTGACGCCTGCCGCATTGTCGGCGCGAATCTGGCACTCGAGCGCGGCGGGAATCAGGATGTCGCAGTCGCAGGCAAGCAGCTCCGCGTTGCTCATCGGCCGGGTCCCCGGGGCTCCCGCGACGCTGCCATTCCTGCGCTTGTGCGCGAGTATCTCTGCGGGGTTCAAGCCCTCGGGACGAGACACGCCTCCGCGCGAGTCACTCACAGCCACGACTCGCGCACCGGCGTCGTGAAAGAGGCGCATCGCGGTAGCGCCGACCTGGCCAAGTCCCTGCACGGCCACACGCGCACCTTCGAGGCTTTCGAGACCCGGTACGGCCTTGCGCCGAAGTAATTGCTGCGTTGCATAGAGTGCACCGCGGCCGGTCGCATCCGCGCGTCCGACGGAGCCCCCGAGTTCCAGCGGCTTTCCCGTAACCACGGCGCGATTGTTTTGCCCGGGATGCAGCAGGTCGTAGGTGTCGTAAACCCAAGCCATGGTCTGCTGATTCGTATAGAGGTCCGGGGCGGGGATGTCGGTGTGCGGGCCGATACTGTCGCCGAGTTCGATCACATAGCGGCGTGTGATCCTTCGCAGCTCGGCGCGGCTCAGTTTCCCGGGATCACAAATGACTCCACCCTTGG
>DATICC010000441.1:0-8630 GCA_035457045.1 Woeseiaceae bacterium
GCTGCCGCGGTTGCTGCGGTCAGTGTGTCCGGCGCGACGGCGTCAGAACTTGCGCTGCGCCTGGAGATCGACGGCGCCATCGGCGTCGCGACGGCGGAATACCTGCTCGGCGGATTGCAGCAGGCAGAGGAACGGGGTGCCGCCCTGGTCATCCTTCAGATGGATACGCCGGGGGGCCTGGTCGAACCCATGCGCGATATCGTGCAGGCAATCCTGACCTCGCCAGTACCCGTAGTCACTTACGTCGCACCAGGCGGTGCACGAGCGGATAGCGCGGGCACCTATATCCTGCTCGCCAGCCACATTGCGGCCATGGCGCCGACCACCCACCTGGGCGCTGCGACGCCGGTCGCACTCGGGGGTGGCGACCAGCCCGATCCGCCGACCCCACTGAACCGCGGCAAGCCGCCGGAGGAACCGTCCGGCGAAGGAGCTGAAGACGATGGCTCGGAACAAACGCCCGGTGCCGGCAGTGCCATGGAGCGCAAGGTAATGAACGATGCGATCGCCTATATCCGTGGCCTGGCGGAAGCCCATGGACGAAACGCGGACTGGGCGGAGGATGCGGTCGTCAATGCGGCAACGCTGACCGCAAAGGAAGCTTTGGAGAAAAACGTGATCGACCTGATCGCGGCGAACGAGGCTCAATTGTTCGAGGCTATCAACGGACGCGAGGTACGCGTCAATCAACAGATGGTTGCGCTGCAAACGGGCGACCTGGTCGTTGAAGCAATAGAGCCTGGCTGGCGGCTCAAGGTCCTGAGTGCCATTGCGAGTCCCGAGATTGCATTGCTGCTGATGCTGGTTGGCATCTACGGACTGGTGTTCGAGGGCTGGAATCCGGGCGCCATCGTTCCCGGCGTGGTCGGGGTCATCTGCCTGTTGCTCGCGGCCTATGCCTTGCAAGTCCTGCCGGTGAATTACGCCGGCCTGGCGCTGATCCTGGTTGGTTTCGCCATGATCATTGCCGAAGCGTTCATGCCGAGCTTCGGCGCGCTCGGGCTCGGCGGCATCATAGCGTTCATCTTCGGCGCGATCATGATGTTCGACAGCGGTGTGCCCGGATTCGGCATTTCGGTGGCGTTCGTGATTGTGCTGGCGGTCGTCTTCGGCGGGTTATTGTTGTGGATGATCAGTTACCTGGTGAAATTGCGAAACCGGGGGGCTGTCAGCGGACGCGGCTCGATCGTCGGTGGCATCGGCAAGGCCATGCACGACTTCACCGGCAACGGCAAAGTCTGGCTCGAAGGCGAAGCCTGGCAGGCGTTCAGCAGCCAGCCTGTCGCGAAAGGCCAGGACGTCGTTGTTCGTGAGCTCGATGGACTGGTGCTGCGCGTCGAACCGGTCGCTGACATCAGCCATTCGGGACTGCAGACAGGATAATCCACCGGTGCTCAAAGAACACTAAAGAGGGAATCCCATGGAATTCGAATTCGCTACCCTAGGTTTCATCGTCGCCATCCTGATGGTGCTTTTCTATAACACCGTCAAGGTCCTCAAGGAGTACGAGCGCGGCGTCGTGTTCTTCCTCGGGCGTTTTCAAAAGGTGAAAGGACCCGGCCTCATCCTGCTGTTCCCGATCATCCAGCAGATGACCAAGGTCGACTTGCGCGTCATCGTCATGGATGTGCCGACACAGGACGTCATTTCGCGTGACAACGTATCGGTCAAGGTGAACGCCGTCATCTACTTCCGCATCGTGGATCCGGAAAAAGCTGTCATACGCGTGGCCAACGTGTTCGAAGCGACAAGCCAGTTGTCACAAACCACGTTGCGTTCGGTACTGGGCCAGCACGAGCTCGACGACATGCTGGCGGAACGAGAGAAGTTGAATGCGGATATCCAGTCCATCCTGGACCAGCGCACCGACAACTGGGGCATCAAGGTCGCCAACGTCGAAATCAAGCACGTGGATCTGGACGAAAGCATGATACGGGCGATCGCCCAGCAGGCCGAAGCGGAGCGCTCACGGCGCGCCAAGATCATCAATGCCGAGGGTGAGAAGCAGGCGGCCACGATGCTTTCAGAGGCCGCACAGATACTGGCCTCGCAGGGACAGGCGCTGCAACTGCGTTACCTGCAGACGCTCAAGGAAATCTCCAGTGAAAAGACCAACACCATCGTCTTTCCGTTGCCACTGGACCTGATCAAACCCTTGATGTCACTGACTGACCCGGCCAACCGGGACCGCTGACGGGCTCGCGCCGCACTACAAACCGGCGTCATCCTGGCTTGCCGCTGGACCGGCCAGGACCGATGGTCACGCGTATCTCGGTACCGCCGAGCGCCGAACGGCCGATCTCCACCTTGCCGCCGTATGACGCAGCGATGTCATTGACCACGGCAAGGCCTATACCGTGACCCGGCGCCGATTCATCCAGCCGCACGCCGCGGCGCATGAGCTGTGACGCCGCCTCCTCCGGAATGCCCGGCCCGTCGTCCGACACCGTCAAATGGAGGCTCCCGGCTACGTCGTCGGGGCCGCCGCCACGTATCCTGAACTCCACGACCTTGCGGCACCATTTGCAGGCGTTATCCAGGAGATTGCCCGCGAGCTCCATGAAATCGCCCATGTCACCGCGAAACCGTACTTCGGATCCGAGATCCAATCGAATATCGGGCTGTTTCTCGCGGTAGACCTTGCGCAGGGCGTCAACCAACCGTCCGAGTTCCGCGTCGACCGCGACCGGAGCAAGGCCGAGCGTGTCACTGACGTAGGTTGCCGGCTTCCGCAGCTGGTAGCGTACGATGTCGTTCATGCGCTGCACCTGTTGCTCGATCCTGGAATTACCCTCATTACGCGGCTGTTCCGTAACGACACTGAGTATCGCGGCAAGAGGCGTTTTCAGGCTGTGCGCAAGGTTGTCCAGCGTGTTGCGGTAGCGCTCCGAACGCGCCCTCTCCGAACCGATGAGCAGATTCAGGTTCCGGGCAACGCCCTGCAGTTCCGCCGGAAAATCGCTCGACAGAGTGCCGCGTTTTCCCTCCTCGACTTCCCCGATCTCTCTTTCGATTTGTCGCAGCGGCCGCAGCAACCCGCGCATCACGAGCGAGATGGAAAACAGCATGATGATCGCGACTGCCGCAAACCAGCCGAACAGTTGACCCCGGAAACGCGCCAGCTGCGCATTGTAGGAATCGAGGCTTTCCGCAACGCTGAACGTGTAGGGTCTGAGCTCTCCGTTGGCCAGTTCCCATTCCACGGAGAGGCTCAAGGCCATCAATGGCGTCCCGTCATCGAGCATGACCCGCGAAAATCGATGTTGACCCGACGCCGGCCGCTCGCCATACGGCAGGTTGAGGCCCAGAGCCGACTGGGACTTCCAGACCGGCTCGCCGCTGTCGTCGCGAAGTTCGCCGTAAAGACCGGAGTCGACACTGGAAAAACGTGGTTCCGGGAGGTCGGGCGGCATCTGCAATTCGCCGTAGATGTTCGGCTCGGCTGCCGCCAGGAGCGACATCAACTGGCCATCGAGTATGTCCTGCTGTGCCTGCTCGCCTGCCTTGCGAAACGCGATATCCAGCACGACGATCGTAACGCTGAAAAAAAACAGCAGGAGCAGGCTGACGGAAATCAGCAGGCGGGAACTGAGGGACGACATGAGGCGGGTTTACTCCCGCTGGTTTCTTTCGAGCGCGAAGCGATAGCCGCGGCCGCGGAGGGTCTCGATAGGTTTCAGGGTATTGTCCGGATCCATTTTCTTGCGCAGCCTGCCGATGAAAACCTCGATGACGTTGCTGTCGCGTTCGAAGTCCTGGTCGTAGAGCCGATCCGTCAGGTCGGACTTGGAAATAACCTGCCCCGCGCGCATCATCAGGTGCTCGATGATGCGGTACTCGTAACTGGTCAGTTCGACCGCCGTACCATTCACCTTGAGTTCCTGGCGCGACGTGTCGAGAGCCACCGGGCCGGCCTGCAGTACCGACGACGCCCAGCCGCCGCTGCGGCGCAGCAGTGCATTGACCCGCGCCGAGACTTCCTCGAACTGGAACGGCTTCACCACGTAGTCGTCAGCGCCGGCGCTCAGGCCATCGACCTTGTCCTGCCATCGGTCGCGCGCTGTCAGAATCAGTATGGGGTAGGTCTTGCCCTTGCTGCGCAGCTCGCGGATGACGTCGATCCCCGACATCTGCGGCAGCCCAAGATCGACAATCGCCAGGTCGACCGGGTACTCGAGTCCGAAGTACAGCCCTTCCTTGCCGTCGCCGGCCTGCTCGATGGCAAAACCGGCTGCCTCGAGCTGGCCACAGAGCGATTCGCGCAGTGTCCGGTCGTCTTCGATTACGAGGAGGCGCATGCGGGATTTCGGGCCTAGCTCTTGCTCTTGCCGAGGTTGCGGCCCGGCACGGTGACGGTTATGACCTTGCCGTCGTCCTGCAGGACCTTGATGTAGTGTGTTTCACGGTTGCCGCTGACCCGGGTCTCGGCACTCACGATCCGGCCGTTGTACTGCCGCCGAACCTGCTCGACCGCCTGGTCAAGGGTCAGGCCGCCGCCCTGGGCGAGCATGCGGGAGTCGCTACGCGCCGGCGCAGATTCGGCATTGATCGCCGGCACCGCACACAACAGCAGGCTGGCAAGCAAAGGAACAAGAGTCAGTTTCATCGGCGCAGAGTCAGTGAGGTCATACGATAGTTGAAGTTTGGTGCGTCGACGGGCCGATTGCAACGAAGCCGGTCACAAGCGGCCCGCCTGGCACCTTCATTCTTCAAGCTGCGGGCTGCACGTCAACCCGGATACGCAATCTCTTGCCCGGGTCGTACGGCATGTCGGTCGCGTACTTGCGCCCGTTGTAGGTGTAGATCACGCGATAACCGTCGATGCGCTGTTCCTCGCGCGACTGGTAGCGCGTATCGCAACGGCGCACCGGTCGCGAGTATTCCACCGACCGGTAGCCCGCGTTGGCCCGAACGGCGGCGTTGTTGCCGATCGCGGCACCCAGGATGCTGCCGACCGCGGTGGCAGCATCGTTTCCGCGGCCGCTGCCGAACTGGTGACCGACGACTCCACCGACGATCGCACCGAAAAGAGTGCTGCCGGCGACTCCCGGCGGACGGTGATCAACGGTGTAGTACTCGACGTCGTCCCAACACTCCTTGACCGGGGTGGTCACGGTCACGTAGCGATAGTTGGGCTCCGCGCTCAGTACGCGCGCGTAATCGTAGACGCCCGCGGATCTGCCCCTGTGATACCCGTTGTCGGCATAGGCCGGCACGGCGCTTGCCATCACAAGAATGAGTGCGGCCGCTATGGTCGGTTTGCAGGGTTTGATGTTCATGGTCCTTCTCCCTTCCTGTCACCGGCCCGGATCCAGCTCCGGGCCTGGGAGAGAGAATAGGGTCAGCGCAATGAACCCCGGCTGAACAATAAGGCGTCAGTTTCGCCGTGAATCTGAATGCCACATGAACGGCTCAGGCGAGTTGATCGGTGTGTTTCTTGGCGTGTTGCCAGTGTGCCTCCAGCGACACGGGATCGAGATCCGCCATCTTTTCTCCGGATGCTGCCAACAGCTGTTCCAGGTGCCGGAACCGGCGCTCGAATTTGCGGTTTGCACCCTGCAGCGCCTGCTCCGCGTCGACCCCGAGATGCCGTGCGAGATTCACCAGCGTAAACAGGAGATCGCCGAACTCCTCGCTGACACGCGCTGCCGAGCCGCCCGCCTCTGCCTGTTGCAGCTCCGCCATTTCCTCGTCGAACTTGCTGCGTACCCCCGAACTGTCGGGCCAGTCGAAACCACTGCGCGCAGCCCGTTTGCCGAGCTTCTCCGCACGCTTCAATGCCGGCAACGCCCGGGCCACGCCATCCAGGGCGCTCCCGGCAGTGTCTGCCGCGCCCGCTGCGCGCTCCGCAGCCTTGATCCGTTCCCAGCTTTCCTCGTCCATACCGGCCACGCGCTGCTGCTCGTCGCCGAATACGTGCGGGTGCCTTCTCCACATCTTGTCCACTATGGCTGCGGCCACCCCCTCGAAATCAAAGGCCGCCCTTTCCTCTGCCATACGCGCATGAAACACCACCTGGAACAGCAGGTCGCCGAGTTCGTCCTTGAGCGCCACCAGGTCGTCCCGGGCGATGGCGTCCGCGACCTCGTAAGCTTCCTCGACGGTATACGGGGCGATGCTCGCAAAGTCCTGTTGCAGGTCCCACGGGCAGCCCTTCACGGGATGCCGCAGCGTTGCCATTATTTCTAGTAGTTTCTCGATACTCTTCATTAGTTATTGTTTTTACGAAATAAGTATCTCACGCAACATCTCCAGGATGCTGGCAGTTGCGCCCCAGACCCGCCGTCCCCCGTAGTGGAATTCAGGCACCGGCAGGCGGTAGCCGTCGAACTCTCTTTCGGTCATCCGCAAGTTGGCCACATCAAGCAGGAAATCCAGCGGTACCTCGAATACCAGCTCGACTTCACGACGGTCTATGTCGAGCAGATAGCCACCAGCCACGAGACCGATGACCGGCGTGACGGCATAACCCGAAACCGTGGGCGAGGTCTGGAGAAAGCCGACAACATCAACCAGCTGCGGAGTAATCCCGATTTCCTCCTGGGTCTCCCGCAATGCCGTGGCGCGCACGTCCGCGTCCCCGGGCTCCATGCGCCCGCCCGGGAAACTCACCTGCCCGGGGTGCTGCGACAGGCTCGCCGCGCGCTGCGTCAACAACACCGACATCGAGTCATCCCGCACCACGATCGGCACCAGCACGCCGGCCGGTTGCAGTTTGCTCGCGTATTTCTGCAACAGGGCTTGCGGCCAGCGTTGCAATGCACGCCCCCGGTCGAATTGCAGAGGGTCGGCCGGCGGACATGTACCGGCCAGCCGCTCGCGTATGCGGGCCGCGGACAGCGTGTTGCTCCTGACGATGGCCACGGCTGCAGGTATCAGTGTTGAATTCCACCCTTGGTCAGAGCCGCCGGATCCAGCAGTCGGTCGAGTTCCTTATCGCTGAGATCGGTCATCTCACGGGCAACCTCCTTGACGGGCAGTCCTTTCTTGTAGGCCGTCTTCGCGACTGCAGCGCCTTTCTCGTAGCCGATCACCGGATTCAGTGCCGTGACCAGGATCGGATTGCGGTCCAGCGCCCTGTTGAGGTTGTCGGAATTGACGACGAAGCCCGCGATGGCCTTGTCCGCCAGGCAGCGGCAGGCATTGCCCAGTATTTCGATGCTCTGGAGCAGATTGTGCGCGACCAGTGGCAGCATGACATTGAGCTGGAAGTTTCCACTCTGTCCGGCCAGGGTGATAGTCGTGTCATTGCCGATCACCTGCGCACAAACCATGGCCACTGCCTCCGGAATGACCGGGTTCACCTTCCCCGGCATGATGCTTGAACCAGGCTGCAGCGCCGGCAACTCGATTTCGCCCAGGCCGGCCAACGGCCCGGAGTTCATCCAGCGCAGGTCATTCGCGATCTTCGTCAGGCTGACCGCAAGCACCTTCAGCTGCCCGGAGGCTTCGACGGCGGCGTCCTGGCTGCTGAGGCTCTCGAACAACGACGCGGCCTGGGTGAACTCGACCCCTGTACGTTCACTGATGAGGACCGCAACCTTGTGACCGAATTTCGGGTGTGCGTTGATGCCGGTTCCCACCGCCGTTCCACCTTGCGCAAGCGCCGACAGCCTCCGCAACGTTTCACCCAGTCTCTCGCCAGCATGCTCGATTTGTGAGCGCCAGCCGTCGATTTCCTGCCCGAGCGTCACCGGCATGGCGTCCATCAGGTGCGTACGCCCGGTTTTCACCACGGTTCGGGTCTCGTCCGCCTTTTTCTTGAGACTCGCGGCGAGGTGCTTCAACGCCGGCAGCAGTTCGTCGTGGATAGCCAGCGCGGCACTGACGTGCACGCAGGTCGGAATCACGTCATTACTGCTTTGACTCATGTTGACGTCATCGTTCGGGTGCACTTCACTGCCGAGTATCCCGCTTGCCAGGTTTGCTATGACCTCGTTTGCGTTCATATTCGAACTGGTCCCCGACCCGGTCTGGAAGACATCGATCGGAAAGTGCCGGTCATGTGCCCCCTCAGCCACCGCCAGTGCCGCTTTCTGGATGGCCACGGCCCGCTCGGTCTTCAGCAGGCCCAGTTCTGCGTTGGCACCCGCGGCCGCCCACTTGACCAATCCCAGCGCGGCAATGAAGCGACGCGGCATCGCTATTCCGCTGATAGGAAAATTGTCGACCGCACGTTGTGTCTGGGCGCCCCACAGCGCATCGGCCGGAACCTGAAGCTCACCCATGCTGTCGTGTACCTTGCGGCTGGACTTGTCACTCATATACTGCTGGTCTCCATGCGGGCCAATGAACTGGCCTCTGGTGTATGATTCGCGCTTTGCGCGACGTAGTCTACTCAATCGACATGGATCTCACGAGGCTCAAGGCACTCTCTCCGGCCGACGGTCGTTACGCCGACAAGGTGCAGCCGCTACGCAGCATATTCAGCGAATTCGGGCTGATCCGTTTCCGCGTGCTTGTCGAGGTCCGGTGGCTGCAATGGCTGGCGGACCAGGCTTCGGTGCCCGAGTTGGCGCCGCTCTCCACGGTCGTGAAGGACATGCTGAATCATATTGTGGACGACTTCTCCACCGAAGATGCGGTCCAGGTCAAAAAGATCGAAGCGACCACGAACCACGACGTGAAGG
>DATICC010000442.1:0-9410 GCA_035457045.1 Woeseiaceae bacterium
GAACTCGAGGAAATTCACGCTTTGGCGGGGCGCCAGCGCGGCTGCGAAAAATATCTTTCGCGGCGGCTGGACATCGACCTGTTGCTCTACGGGCAGGAGCGCATCGACAGGCCGCCACTTCGCCTGCCGAGGAAAGACATACTCGAGTACAGTTTCGTACTGAAGCCCTTGTCGGACATCGCGCCTGACTTTCGTCATCCTGGAACCGGCAAGACGATGGCTGAACACTGGAGGGAATTCGACAGTCAAAGTCACCCCGTAAAGCAGTACGATATGGTGCTCGATTAAAGAGTGCGCCGCCAGCCGGTGGTAATTCCGGGCACTGTGTCCCGGTCCGGCGATGTCGGTCGCGATTACTATCGGGCAGGTCGGTGCGTGAATCTCGTGTAATGACGGTCAGGAACGAGGGGTCGGTAACAGGTATGTGGCGCAAGCTTTCGCTCGTCGTCGCTTTGGCCGTCTTGACGGCGTGCAGCGCGCTGGAGGATGACGATTCGCAGGGCCCGTCAGACTGCAGCATGGCCAGTCAAAAACAGTTTGTGCTGGACGCGATGCGGGACGTGTATTTCTGGAATACCCTGCTTCCTGCCAATGTAAGTCTTGCGTCATACGCTGGCCCCGACGACCTGCTTGCCTACCTGATTTCCTTTCAGCCGCTTGACCAGTTCAGCTATATCAATACTGCGGAGGCAGATTCGCAGTTTTTTGGCGAGGGCCAGTACCTCGGCTTCGGGTTCAGCTTCCGCTTTGTCGGTGTCGATGACATACGCATCACGCAGGTCTTCGACTCCAGTCCCGCGGCTCCGGCAGGATTCTCGCGCGGCCAGCGCATCCTGGCGCTGGACGGCCGAAGCATCGCTGAAATCGAAGCGGCCGAGGGAATTGAAATGGTGCTCGACCGGGAAACCCTGTCGTTCTCCTTGCGCAATCCAGACGGCAGCGAGTTCACCGTCTCTGTCACAAAGGACGTCGTCACAATCGACCCTTTGCCACAGTGGCGCGTGATCGATACGCCGGGCGGTTCGGTCGGGTACATGGAGTTCGCAACGTTCGTCAGTACCGCTGACCCGGTCTTCGACGGCATTTTTGCAAGTTTCCGCCAGGCCGGCGTCGCCGATCTCATACTCGACATGCGCTACAACGGCGGCGGATTGATCAGCACCACCGAGCTGCTCGGTGATTTTCTCGGTGGCGGCGTTGCCGGCGGACAGGTCTTCTCGCGCACCCTTTTCAATGCAAACAATTCCGGCGCGAACCGGACGGCATTGTTCCACCAGCTCTTCAACTCGCTCAATCTCTCGCGCCTGGTGGTGATTGCTACGGAGTCCACGGCCTCGGCCAGCGAACTGGTGATCAACAGCATGGAGCCGCACGTCGAGGTTACGATCGTCGGCGACACGACCTTCGGCAAACCTGTCGGCCAGGTCGGCATCGAATTCTGTTCGAAGATCCTGAGGGCCACGGCTTTCGAAACCGTCAACTCGCTGAACGAGGGCGGATATTTCGGCGGACTGCCGGCCGATTGTGCGGCCGCCGACGACCTCGCCATACCGGTTGGCGATGATCAGGACCCGAACCTCGTTACGGCGCTGGATTACCTTGCGAATGGCGCCTGTCCGGTAACGGCGATACCCGGCCCGGCGAAAACGGCCACGGACGCCGTCCCGCACAGGAAGTACCCGCACGGCCCGCCGTGGCGCGAGTTCGCGGGGGCCTATTAGTCATCACCATCCTACAGACCGGCCGCCGTCGATTGCGAGAATCTGGCCCGTGACGTAGTGCGCATCGCGCGCGAGGTACAGCACGCCGTCAGCGACATCCTGAGGGCTGCCGCTGCGGCCCAGCGGGATCTGGCGGAGGATCAGGTCTCGCGTTTCGTGGCTCATCCCGTCTTCGGGCCACAGGATTGCCCCGGGGGAAACGCCGTTGACGCGAATTTCCGGGGCGAGATCCTTTGCCAACGAGCGCGTCAGCATGGCCAAACCGGCCTTGGCAGAGCCGTACACCGCGTGATTCCGCAACGGCCGTTGTGCATGGATGTCGACGATATTGATGATGACACCGCGCTGCTCCTTCAGCTGTGGTCGTGCAGCTTGCGAGAGAAACAACGGCGCTTTGAAATTGCTGCCAACCAGGTCGTCCCATTGCTCCTCGGTAATGGTCCCGATCGGCGTCGGGTAAAAACTGGAGGCGTTATTTACCAGGATGTCCAGTCGACCGGCCCATTTCACGACCGAGGCAATCAGTGCTGGCGCCGCATCCGGAAGGAGCAGGTCTGCCGGGAAGACCCGCGCCGAATCGACGCGAGCGCGATTAAGTGATGCGGACAGCTCCTGAGCCGCAGGTACGGATCCGCGGCAGTGAATCGCGACACTCGCGCCTGCGGCATGCAGCGTAGCAGCAATGGCTGCGCCTATGCGTTTCGCAGCCCCGGTTATCAAAGCCGTCTTTCCCGCGAGCGACGGACTGCGTGTTTCAGGCATACGACGGCCCTGGTCGCGGATTTCTGCAAAATGCCGGGTCGTTCATGGCTTTCCTTCGGCCGCTGCAATACATTGCCATCATTGTTCGAGACTGGGCATGCCATTGCAAGTGAAGTCACATCTCCCGTCGGGATTGCCGGTGCCGGATCCCGACAGCAGGGCACACAGCGATTTGGTCGCCGCGTACATTCGCGCCCGGATCGCCGAATCCGGGGGGAGCATTGGTTTTGCCGAATTCATGCAGCATGCGTTGTATGCTCCAGGCCTCGGCTACTACAGCGCCGGATCCAGGAAGTTCGGTGTGGGCGGCGATTTCGTCACGGCCCCGGAAATATCGCCATTGTTCGGCCGTGTGCTCGGCGCGCAATGCGCGGAACTGCTGGGTGAACTGCCGCAGGCCTCAGTCCTGGAGCTGGGAGCCGGGAGCGGTGCATTGGCGGTTGATCTTCTGGCGAAACTCGCGTCTTTGAACGCACTGCCGCGCCAATACATGATCCTTGAACCTTCGGCGGAACTGCAGGCACGACAGAAGGAACGACTGGCAGGCGAAGTACCGGAAATCCTCAAGCGTGTCGAATGGCTGAGCTCCCTCCCACGGGACTTCGTCGGCGTGGTAATCGCGAACGAAGTCGCCGATGCATTGCCGGTATCGCGATTCGTCATTCGCAAGGGCAATGTTGCAGAGCTGCGTGTCGTCGCCAGGGGCAACGGGTTCGGCTGGCTGGAGCAGGAGGCCGAAGCACCTTTGCGTACGGCTGTCGGCTGCATCGAACAGGACATGGGTGCACGGTTGCCGGACGGCTTCGTTTCCGAAGTCTGCCTGGCTATGCCCGGCTGGATCGGCGACCTGGCCGTGTCTGTCGGCAGGGGGTTCGTCTTTCTTTTCGACTACGGAATGTCGAGGCGCGAATACTATTCTGCCGGGCACGATGGAGGCTGGCTTCGGTGTCATTTCAGGCACCGCGTACACGATGATCCGCTGATACTTCCAGGGATACAGGACCTGACGGCCTGGGTCGATTTTTCAATGATTGCGGATGCGGCAACCAGGAACGGCATGGAAGTCACCGGCTACCTTACGCAGGCACATTTTCTCCTGGGCGGAGGTCTGCAACGTGAACTGGAACAACTTTCCGCATTGCCGGTCCGGGAACAATTCGAAACGTCGCGGCAGGTGAAGCTGCTTACACTGCCGGGAGAGATGGGCGAGCACTTCAAGTGCATCGGGCTTCGCAAGGGGGCTGTAACGGTACCTTCGGTATTCGAACTTTCCGACAGGGCGCATACGCTGTGATGTCAGGTCTTCCTTTCAGGGATGAATCATGAGTTTGGTACAAATCATCGTATTGGCAGTGGTCCAGGGTTTGACGGAGTTCCTGCCGATTTCGAGTTCGGGACACCTGGTGCTCGTTCCGAGCTTCCTCGACTGGGACGACCAGGGGCTGGAATTTGATGTGGCCGTGCACTTCGGTTCGCTCATTGCGGTCTGTGCCTACTTTCGCAGGGACGTCGCCGGCATCCTCACCGGGTCGCTTCAGATCCTGCAAGGCCGGACACAGGGATTGAATGCGCGTATGGCCCTCGGACTGGCGCTGGGAACGATACCTGCGGCAGCGGCCGGACTGCTGTTGGCAGGCTGGATCGAGGAACACCTGCGCAGCCCCGTTGTCGTCGCCTCGACGCTTGCAGGATACGGTGTGCTTCTCGCGGTCGCCGATCGCATCGGGAGCAAGCAGCGTGTGATCGTGGACGTGAGCCTGAAGGACGCTGTGCTGATAGGTATGGCGCAGGCACTTGCCCTGGTGCCCGGCACATCGCGGTCGGGGGTGACGATCACGGCCGGGCTCATGCTCGGCTTTCGTCGGCAGGATGCAGCGCGCTTCTCGTTCCTCCTTGCCGTTCCGGTCATCCTGCTGGCCGCCATCTTCGAATTCGGCAAGTTGGTGTTGTCGACGGCGCCGGTCGCGTGGGGAGACCTCGCACTGGCGGCTGTGGTTTCGGCCGTGGTTGCCTATATCAGCATCGACTTCTTCATGCGCTTTGTTAACCGGATCGGCTTGCTGCCCTTCGCCATATACAGGGTGCTCCTTGCTGCGCTCATCATCTATGTGCTGGTTTGATCGGCGGCTTGCCGTAGCTGCGGCGGTACTGGTGGTGCCCGCTGGCGCGTCGGCCGAGATCGACGGCTACATACTCGGCTTCGGCGGGGAAGCCGACACAGCCGGCGGTCGTGCGGTGACGGTGTTCGGCGATGTCGGGGTTGCGAAAGACACCTGGGTCTCCACGGCGCTCGCGCGAACCACGACCGGCAGCGGGCCGAGGTCGCTCGATACATTGTATACAGACCTGGCTATCGACCACTGGTTCGATCCGGTGGGTGTTCGTGTCGCCGCGGCTTACTGGGGTGATGACGAGGTTCTCGATTCGGGCGACCTGCGCGGCTCGGTCTATTTTCGCAACGATAAACTGTCGGTATCCGCGGACTATGAGCGGCGCAACTTCGACCTCACGATTGGAACCGGCGTGTTGCCCCGGCCCAGGACGGTGGAGTTCCACGCGGATGGATTCGGTGCCAGGGCCAGGGTGGTCGTCGGCAAGGTGACAGCGTTGTCACTCGGTGGCATCAGCTATAGCTATTCGCGGGACATCAATCTGCAGCCGAATACCGATGTGCTTCGAATCTTCTCGTCCTCACGCCTCGGGCTGATGAACAGTCTGCTGGATTACCGATACCACGCCGGTATTGACTGGTCCGCGGGGCCGAGGATCATTGATCTGAGGCTCGAGCGCTGGCAGACGGCCATCGACCAGGGGATGGTTGATTCGATCGGTGCCGGGTTCCTCACGCCGGCCGGGCCTTTCGGTGACGTGGAAATGCGGATCTCCTACGACTATGCCGACACCTTTGGCAAGACGATCACTTTCTCTGCGTTCTTTTACTTCTTCGGTACCTGAGCCAGCGCTGTCCTGTACTGTCGGAGAGCGGCCACCCGTGCCTGGCTGACCCGTTCACCAATCTCCCCCCCATCGAGTTCCTCGCCGGCAAATTCGGCGCCAGAGATTGCCGCCGTGGCCTCGAACGCGCCGCGGAAATATTGTGCCTGCGGGTACGGAGCGTTCTCGAAACCCGTTCTGCCGCGCGCGTCGGCTTCGCAGGCCAACAGGAATTTTTCGAATCGATCCGGACGACGAAATGCGTCGACACGCTGCAGCACGCGAAGGAGGGTGGACGCGCGAAGCTCGAATGCGCGATGGCAATGTGCGTGAAACTCCGCCACCAGTACCCCGAGCTCCCGATAAGCGGCTGGCACAGGCATACGGCCGGCCAATGCATTCACGAGCCGTACGCTGCGCTTTTCATGGCCCGGATGGCTGGGCAGTTTTGCTTTGGGCGTCGTTGCCTTGCCGAGATCGTGCACGAGCGCGGCAAACCGAACCTCACCACTGTCGCTGATCAGTGAAGCCTGCTCGAGCACCATCATTGCATGCACACCGCAATCGATCTCGGGATGCCACTTCGCGGGTTGCGGAATGCCGAACAACGCGTCGACTTCCGGAAATACGACTTTCAATGCGCCGCAGTCGCGCAGCACCTCGAAAAACACCTGTGGATTGGCGCCTGCAAGGGCAGCCTGTGTTTCCTTCCACACCCGGTCAGGAACGAGTTCCCGCACCTCGCCGGCGGCGACCACATCACGCATTTTCTGCAGCGTCTCCGGCGCCACCCGGAAACCGAGGCCGGCAAACCTGGCAGCAAACCTCGCGACGCGAAGTACGCGTACGGGATCTTCCGAAAACGCATCCGAAACGTGGCGCAACAACCTGGCCGCGATATCGGCGACGCCATTGTACGGGTCGATGATCCGCCCATTGGAGTCACGCGCAATGGCATTGATGGTCAGGTCCCGGCGTCCGAGATCCTCTTCGATACTGACGTTCGGTGAGGTTTCGAAACAGAAACCATGGTAGCCGGCACCGGTCTTGCGTTCGGTTCGCGCCAACGCATACTCCTCGCCGGACTGCGGATGCAGGAACACCGGGAAGTCCTTGCCGACCTGTCGGTAGCCCAATTCGATCAACGTCTCCGGGGTCGCACCCACGACACACCAGTCTCGTTCGCGCACCGGCAATCCGAGCAATTCGTCACGGACCGCGCCGCCAACAAGGTAAACTTCCATGCGATCATTCTAGCTTTCTCAACGGCTGCGGGCGACTGAATTGCGTTTTGCGAATCCCGGGTACCCATTCGGATCGACAGGAGTGTCGGGCACGAGGCGCGGGGCATACGTATTTCTTTTCGTATGCCTGGCAGGACTCGAAGGCTGTTACTACGTTCAGGCAGCACAGGGACAGTTCGACCTGATGCGGCGTCGACGGCCCATTGAGGAAGTCATTGCCGATGCATCGTCCCCGGAGCTGTTACGGCAGAGGCTGCTCATGGTCAGCGAAGCGAGGCACTTCGCAGTCGACGAGCTGCTGTTGCCCGATAATGACAGCTACCGGAGCTATGCCGATCTCGAGCGCGACTACGTCGTGTGGAACGTCGTTGCTGCGCCGGAATTTTCACTCGATCCAAAACTGTGGTGCTATCCGATTGCAGGATGTGTCGCTTACCGGGGGTACTTCTCAGAAGCTCGCGCGGGAAAACTTGCAAAGAACCTGGCTGCGCAGGGTTTCGACGTGCTGGTTGGTGGCGTCACAGCCTATTCGACCCTGGGCCGGTTTGACGATCCGGTGCTGAACACCATGATGCAATGGAATGACACCGACCTCGTTTCAACCCTGTTTCACGAACTGGCGCACCAGAAGCTCTACATCAAGGATGACACCGGGTTCAACGAGTCGTTCGCGTCCGCGGTTGCCGAAGTCGGACTGCGCCGGTGGTTGTCATTGCGGGGTGAGCCGGAAAAGCTTGAAGAGCACAACGAGCGCCGGGCCGACCGTACAGCACTGTTGCAGCTGATCGACACAGCGCGCGGGCAACTCGAGGAACTTTATGCATCCGGACTCGACGAGGAAACAATGCGCGCAAGGAAGCAGCAGATATTCCACGCCCTCGCGCGCGACCTGGACCGATATGAAACAAAACTGAATGGATGGCGTGACGGTAGCCTGAACAACGCCCGCATTGCGTTGCTCGGACTCTACGAGGGCCGGGTCGATGCATTCAAGGTATTACTGAATGATTGCGCGGACGATCTCGCGTGCTTTTACGCGCGGGCCGGCGACCTGGCAGAGATGGAAAGCGCCGAACGCGAGGCTGAACTCGGGCGGCTTGCAGCCCGCAGAGATCCTGGCGGCTGATCCGTATCAATCGCTGTCGGCGATCCGGGCCGGCAAACCGCTTGCCTCGACCACGAGGGGCCGCCCGGAAATGCGCCGCGTTTCGCCGGTCAGGCGCCAGTGGAATATCACTTCACCGGCAATTACCCGCCGCACGTATTCGCGGGTTTCATTGTAAGGTATGTTCTCGATCCAGATGCGGGCATCGATATCGTCCGATGCCGGCAACCAGGATGCGACCCTGATCGGTCCCGCGTTATAGGCCGCCGTTGCCACGATCGGATTCCGGTCGAAACGCTCGAACATCTTGCCGAGGTAGGTGGTTCCGAGGCGAATATTGCTGCCGGGATTCGTGAGAGTGTTCAGGCCTGTGTATGGAAGATTGATTTCCTTTGCCGTTTTTCGCCCCGTATCAGGCATCAGCTGCATGATGCCCACAGCCCCGGCGCCGGAACGCACATCACTCATGAAATGGCTTTCGCTGCGAGCGATGCTGTATGCCCAGCTCGGAGCGATGCCCGTATCGGAGGCAGACTGTTCGAAGAATTCCTCGTATGCCAGCGGATACCGGATATCAAGATCGTCGTATTCGCCCGCGCTTGCCACGGAGGAGATGGCCCGCGAGTGCCAGCCCCAGCGATGGGCAAGTAGCGCCGCCTGTGTCTTCTCCGGGGCGCCAAGGTGGTCGACCACGGCGTCCCATTCGGAGCGCCCCTTGCTTTCCTGTCCGACCAGGAATAGTTCCCTGGCGCGCACAAGTGTGGGATTCGCCTCGAGAGCGGCAATGACAGCGGGATCTTCGACGACCGAAAGATGACCGAAAGTGTAATCGACACCGAGATCATCGGCCGCCAGGAAGCCGTAATAGCTTCTGTGTGCGGAAAGGTCGTGCAGAATCGACAGGGCATGGTCGTGCTGAGCAATATTGCGGAGCGCCTGCGCATGCCAATACTGCCATTCTTCGGCCTCCTGCTCGGACTGAGGCATCGCCGAAATACTGTCGATCACGCGCCGCCAGTCGCGCAGCCGGAGACTGCTCCTCGCCGTCCATCGCCGAACTTCCGTATCAATGGCAGCCGGTGGAAGATCGAGCAGGCCCTCGAGCGCCAGCAGGGAATGTCGACGCGCCGACCACAGCGCCAGGTGTCGCGACGTGGCCGCAACCTGGTCATCGGAAAATGCATACGCATCCCGTACGTTCCTCCACGCGACCGCAGCGGTGTCAGGGTCCTCATAAGCCAATTGCTCGATCGCGTAGGCCAGTTGCCGGCGGTGGGTTGCATCGTCGGCACGGGAGGCATGAGAGGCAAGGAATACGGACGGATTGTCGCGAGCCTCGAGCCAGCGCGTCGCGTCGACACGGTACCGCGGTTCGAGCGGTCCGGAGAGGTAGCGGGCCAGCGCAAACTGCCGGGCATCGATCGCCAGCGCATAGCGCTCACGGTACGACTCGGGAGTCAGTAGCTGCTGTGCCCGGAGGTAATCGAACACCGGGTCGCACTCGTTTTCCTGGCTGCGGCCGACCATCCACAGTTCAGTGGCACGATCGATGATGCGGTCGTGGTGTCCGGCCCGTATCTCGGCCTCGAGCGCAATACAGTCGAGTTTGGCTATCTCGAGTCCCTGGTAATACTGCTGATAAAG
>DATICC010000443.1:0-2835 GCA_035457045.1 Woeseiaceae bacterium
GCCAACATACGGGATCAGGCGCCCGAGCAGTAATACCCCCAACCAGGTGAGCAACGACACCGAGGCGAGTGCGCGCGCAACGCGCGGCACGTCGCGCCGCGTCACCCAATGGGGCAGCGCTGCTCCATAAACGCGCATGAACCAGAACGCATTGATGCCCGCCAGCAGAACCAGCAGCATCTTGAACTGAAATCCGGTGTTGATTGCGTAGCGCGAAGGATCACCGACAAAGAACAGCGCACCGCTGCCGAGATTGACGGCGAACCCGGCGATCATCACTCGCGGCAAGGGCCGCACAGCGGCGAGCGGAACCATGGTCATCATCCCCGCGAGCGCGAGATCGAAGATGATCAAAGCGCCCAGCAGCATCGACAGTCCCATGAAGTGAAGGATCTCGAGTACCGGCCAGGCCCAGGCGCTGTTCAGCAGCCACGCACTCAGTGCCGTTTGCTGTAGCCATTCGACAAGTTGCTGCATTTGATCTCGATACCGGTCAAAAATAGGCGATCAGGCGCCCGGCGATAATTGCCGCAGCGATCGCAATCAGTGTCACGATAGCGATCGCGCGGCCTGAGTTGCCGGCACGGCCGGCGGTATCCCGGCGCGCTGCGTCATGCTTCAGTCGTTTGTGAATGACGGCTGCCGAAAGCGCCGCGACGGTGATCATCGCGAGCTTGATCAGAAACGGTGTGTTTCCGACAAATACCGTCGCCTGCGACGCAAAGAGGGCAACGCCCGAGATTGCGTTCAGGATGAGCCCTGACCAGGCGAGGCGCATCGGTCCGCGCAGCCCCGCAAAAGGCACCGTGGCGAGGCCCCCGAGCAGCCGTAGCGCGACAATCGTCTGCAATCCGGCGAACGTCGCAAGACCGACGATGTGAATGGACAGCAGCAAGGGATAGACAAAATCGGACTCGCTGACCCACAGCGCCAACCGCGTGCCTTCCAGCCACGCTGCCATTGCGGTGATTGATTGCACGGGATCCCCTACACGCCGCCGGCCGGATCAAAGTCCCTTGTTCCGGAAATACTCGTCCATGCCGTCCTGCTCGAGCAGGTCGTGATAGAAACTGTCCGGGTCGCAGGCTTCGGAACTGAGCGCAATCTCGGCGCGGTGCGAGCCGCGCCTTCGCACCATGGGCCTGGTATACAGGGGATCGTAAATGGTCATGACGCGATCGATCTCGTGCCCGTCCTGCGACACGGTCCACTCTTCGACCAGCCGTGTTTCCGGTCCGGACATCGGCATGCCCGAACCATCCAGCATGCCGGGCAGCAGATGGGTCGTTTCAATGATGAGCGTGTCGGCCTTCCAATGACCCACGGAAAAGCCGTTGTAGCTCGGCTCCAGGTCGTCCGGCGCCGTACGCCCGTCCATGTTCACGCGGCGCATTTGCTCACCGGTTTCGAAGACCATCAGGTAAAAATCGCCGGCGTCGAAAATCTGCATGCCCCGCGGTGCGCCGAAGAGTCGCGGCATGCCGACCGGCAGGCAGCGTAATGCCGGGTCGTCGCCGAATACCTGCGATTCGAAGCGTCTCCGGCCTTCGTCGGTGTAAGGGGTTGGCTTAGGCTCCAGGTCGTCCACACTCGGGCGGAACTTGTGGCTGTTGTCCCAGGTACCGGTAATGTCGTGCGGGTAACGTATCGGGTTGGCATAGAAGTTTTTTGAAATGGCGTAATCCTCGCCGGACACGGTACCTGCCGGAGTGAGGCGCGTACCATCCGGCAGATCGAGCCAGCGTATGAAAATCTTTTGCCGGTTACGCCGCGCCAGGTTGCCGTGCACGGTGATGCGCATGCCCGGAACGAGTGTGGTCTCCGTCCACCCCTGCTGCCGCAGCGTGGACAATGCGTGCGTTTGCAGCTCCCAACTTGCCGTTTGGCCGGCGTCGTCCGTGACATCGATGCTGAATCGGGCGTGCGGGTTCTTCCACCAGACTTTGCTCACGACGCCGGTCAGCGTCATCTCCTGGTCCTCGAGGAATTCCGCGGGAAAGGAATGGTGCGCGAACAGGGCGGGTGCAAAGTGCAGCAACAGCAACACTGCGATCCAGCGGAAGCTCAAGGTCACTGTTTGTGAGCGACGCTGCATAATGACTCCCGGACGGCGAAGCGGTTTTGGTTGGCGGACGACGTTGCGCAGTTTGCGGTGTCGCGTGCCGGCAGGCAAGGCGCCCCCATCAACCCTTCAGTGACGCAGATCATCCGGGCGTGCCCGCAGGATCGTCCGTTCCTTGCGGACTCCTACGTTCCGCATCGAGGCGCCTCAATTCGTCAAAGAAGCTTTTCCGGCCCCCGGTAATACGCAATGCCTGCCAGGTCGGCCACAGCCGCTGCACGCGCTCTGCAAATGCATCGCGGTAGTACTCTTCGTCGAGGAATCCCTGCTGGTACTGGAAATGCATGTTGTCCCAATGTGCCTGCTGTGCGATCTGCCATTGCCGGAACCGGCTTTTCTCTTCCGGCGTCAGGACGTCCAGTGCGCCGATGTTCTCCGGGTACCCGGCCTGCGTCAGCTTGAATATGATGCCCCCGACTACCGAGTTCGCCGACTGCACCAGCATGTTCTGCAGCGCGTCGGAACGCATCTGGTAGGTCTGCGCCAGCGCCAGCCGCTGGGACGCCGCCAGCGAGTGCGTATTCTGCCGGACCTGTACCGCGAGATATACGAGCGAGGCGATTACACCGATGGCGCCGACCAGCTCGCCGACCGCACCCAGTTCCGCTATGGTCATGTTGCTACCCTCTTCCTGGAATCGACTGTGAACAGGTAATAAATCGTCTGCGCTGCGGGTCACAATGTAAAGTCGGACACCGACCCGAACCCCTGGT
>DATICC010000444.1:0-4389 GCA_035457045.1 Woeseiaceae bacterium
CCAGGTGCACGCCCTCCCTGGCCGTGTCGAAGACGACCCGGCTGAGATATTCGAGGTTGACCTGGTGCACGATGCCGGTATTCGGCGGAACGACGCGAAAATTCTTGAAGGCGCCCTGGCCCCAGCGCAGGAACGAATAGCGCTCACGGTTGCGATTGAACTCGATCCTGTTGTTCAGATCGAGCGCCTTGGCTGTACCGTAATTATCGACTTGCACTGAGTGATCGATGACCAGCTCGGCCGGCGACAGCGGATTGATGCTGTCTGCCGAACCGCCGAGTTTCACGACCGCATCCCGCATGGCAGCGAGATCGACCACCGCCGGCACACCGGTAAAATCCTGCAGGATGACGCGAGCCGGAGTGAACGATATCTCGGTGCTCGGCTCGGCTTTCGGATCCCAGTTCGCCAGAGCCAGGATGTGATCCCGGGTAACGTCCCGGCCGTCTTCATGCCGCAGCAGGTTTTCGAGCAGGACCTTCAGAGAAAAGGGCAGGCGTGCAGCATGGCCCTGCTTTACAGCTTTCAGGCTGTAGATTTCGTACTGTTTACCGCCAACCTCAAGCGTTGAACGAGCGCCGAAGCTGTCCGTCATGTCTTGATCTCCGGGAGTTGTTTCCGATCGCGTGAACGGCAGGGCCGGCCCCGCACGGGGCGGCATTATAACCGGTTACACAGCGGCTCGCAGCGCGTCTGCGCTTGGCATCAGCCGCTCGACCGGTGCCCCGCCGAGGCAATGTTCGCCGCTGTAGAAGACTGCATATTGTCCCGGCGCAATCGCGCGCTGTCGCACTTCGAACAGGACCTCGACACGAGAATCCGCAACGCGTCGCACCAGGCAGGCCTGATCGGCCTGGCGATAGCGAATTTTCGCGCCACAGGGCATTGCACCCTTCCGCGCGAGCTGCGCCGGCGGTTCACCGATCCAGTGCACCGGCCCGGCGATCAGGTGGTCGCTGTACAACAATTCGTCCTCGCCCTGTACCACGATCAACGCATTGTTCGGCATGTCTTTTGCACCAACGAACCAGGGCGCCTCACTGGCACCGCGACGCCCGCCGACACCGATGCCCTGGCGCTGCCCGATGGTGTAGAACATGAGTCCTTCGTGCTCGCCGATCGTGACCCCGTCCGGGGTGCGTATCGGGCCGGGGTTCGCAGGCAGGAAAGTCCCGAGAAATTCCCGGAATGGACGTTCCCCGATAAAGCAGATACCGGTGCTGTCTTTCTTTTCGCTGACGTGCAGACCGTGCTCACGAGCAATGTCCCTGACGGCGGATTTCTGTAATTCACCCAGCGGGAAAAGCGTCTCCAGCAACGCCTCTTCACTCACTGCATGCAGGAAATAACTCTGATCCTTTGCGAGGTCGACGGCTTTCAGGAGTTGTGCGTGCCCGTTGACGATGCGCACGCGCGCATAATGGCCCGTTGCGAGCATCGATGCTCCGAGACGCTTTGCGTATCGTCGAAACTCTCCGAACTTGATCTCGCGATTGCACAACACGTCGGGATTCGGCGTACGCCCGTTCCGGTATTCGTTCAGGAAGTGCTCGAATACGTTTTGCCGGTATTCCTTCGCGAAATTGACATGGTGAAGTGGTATGCCGATTTGCTCGCAGATCCGCCGCGCATCCTGCAGGTCGCGTGCCGCTGTGCAGTGTCCGTCGTCGTCTTCCCAGTTGGTCATGTGCAGCGCGTGTACGTCGGCACCCTGTTGTTTCAGCAGCAGTGCCGCGACCGCCGAATCGACGCCACCCGATACTCCGACGACGACTCTCTGGCCGGCGAGATTGTTCTTGTTTTCGACCATGGGCCGGTGAGTTTATCACCGATTCCGGTAGTCGGGGCCGGGTCACCTGAGCTTTTTTCAGACCAGGCAGGCGTGAGCCAGCACGGCGCCCACGTTCTTCTGTACCGGCGTCATCCCGGCCAGCAGGGTTGCGGGCTGGCGCTTACCCGCAATGAAATCGTCTATACATCTGAGGACCACCGGCGAACGGCAATCCCGTTTGCGGTGCCTTATGTCGGCAACCGAGTACCAGTGAACGGCATGGATTCCGTTATCGAGCTTTTGCTTTTGATTTTCGGTAACGAGATCAGCGGTATAGACGATACGCAGGAATTGCTGGCGTGTCTGTGGATGTATCCACAGGTACACACCCAGCAGCCCGCTGACGCTGACCACGCAACCGGCTTCCTCCAATACTTCGCGAACTACGGCGTCCTCCGGCGACTCGCCGCTTTCGATGTGGCCTCCCGGTTGCGTGATAACTACCACGCCGGATGACCGTTCCTCGACAATCAGGAACCTGTCGTTCCGCTCGACAACGGCACATACTGTGAGATCGGTGGGTAACACTGTGTCAGGTTGCCGCGACGAGAAGGATCAGATGCCGAGCTGGCGGAATTCTATTTCAACTTCGCTGGCCAACCAGATCTCGTCGAACATTTTCGCGTACAGCCGGGCAACGGCGGGTTCGTAGGTATCGGCGATTCCTTCCCAGCGACTGGCCTGGAGCCGATATACGAGAGCTGTTTCGTCCGCAATGCAGAATGACTCCGCATGCGTCCGCAGATCCTTGCGAACATGGCGAAATTCGATGTATGTGTTCAGACGCCGCCCGAGATGCACAAACGAGTTGCCATTCTTGATCGCACGCGTCGGGTCCGCTATCAGGACGCGAATGCGCGCATAGGTCTGCGACAGGACCAGGTGCTTGACGATCTCCAGAAAATCCGGATCGTCGTAAATTCCCGGGTCGAGGTCGTGGGTATAGATGGATATGCGGCGCGTGGCTACAGCGGCGACATCAATGACCGCACGGCGAGCTTCCTCTTGTGATGAGATGACCCAACGCCGACCTTTTTCCCTTGCTTGTTCCATTTTTTTCCGAGGTTGAGTTCCAGGGAGTCAGGGCAGGCATCGGCAGGCCGACACGTCTCCTGATCAGAACTGCAGGACTCCGTTCTCCGCAGCCACCGCGAGTCACGACATGTTACCGGCCGGTCAATCTTGGACGGTGCCAACTGCGTCACGTTTTTCCGAGAAATGAAGGGTCTGAGAACCGTTCTCATTCGTCCCCGAGGTCGAAAACACCACAGGCCAGCAGCCAGACCAGAAACTCGCGCAGCGGACCCGCTTTCCGCCATTGGTCGTGGTTCGCCGCTCGCAGCTGCCGTTGCCGACACAATTCCGCTACGTGCCCAGTCAGGGATGCGTCAACTTCGCGGTGGAATCCGTTCGCAAAGACCCGTGCGGCGCCTGCGCTGCCCGCTGGCCCGGTGGCGTACGCGACGCGCGCCATGCCGTGCAACGGCAGCGTGTCACGCTGTTGCAGGTTTGAAACCAGCTTGCGCGACGCCGTGATTGACAAACGCTCGGGAGTCAACCAGGGCTTCGGCTCGGTGACCAGGCAACCGAAAGTCACTGTCAGTTCGTCCGGGACCGAATCGTCGGGCAGACGCCAGCAGGCACGCATTCGGCGCAAAGCGTGTTCGCTGATCAGACCCGGCCTCGCTTCATCCACGTCGAGGTCCGGATCCCTGTAGAACGTCGCATGACCGGTTGACTGACTCAGCGCCGGGCGGGGCAGTCCCTGGCTTCCCGGGAACAGTCGCTGGTGCGTCGCCATGAATTCCGACAATTGCGGGGCCCGCATGCCGATGGAGTAAGTCATGCATCGATCCGTCGCAATCCCCCAATGCGGGATGCCGGGTGGCAGGTACAGCACGTCCCCGTTTTCGGCCAGGTGCTCCCACTCCGCGTCAAAAGGCCGCAACAGCGACAACTCGGCGCTGACATCCGATGCCACTGCTTTGTCCGACGTGGTCAGTCGCCATTCGCGTCGCCCCTCACCCTGGCAGAGAAACACATCGTACTGGTCGAGATGGGGTCCGACGCTTCCGCCGGGCGCTGCGAAACTCACCATCACGTCGTCAATGCGCCAGTCGGGAACAAAGGGCACCTGTTCGAAGAGCGCACGAAAGTCCGGGAGGTGCTTGTCCACGTCCTGCACGAGCAATGTCCAGTTGCTCTCCGGCAAGCGCATCAGGTCCGCCTCGTCGAACGGGCCATGCTCGATGCTGTAACTGCAGTTCGTGCCGTTGTCATGCGTGTAAATCAGCCGCGATTCCACATCGGGCAAGGTGGCCAGCCAGGCAAGTTCATCAGGACTCAATGTGGGTCGCGACGGGTCCATCCCGGATGGCAGGAACAGCGGTTTTTTCTGCCAGTACCCGGCCAGGAAAGCGGCCGGGTCCAGCGTCGCAGGAAACTTCAAGCCGGTTTCTTCCTGCCGCTCAGGAACTCTTCCTGGCGAGTTGTGCGGCAAGGCCGGTGTAGGTCGCCGGTGTCAGCGCGAGCAGCCGCGCCCTGGCCTCGTCCGGTAC
>DATICC010000445.1:0-12103 GCA_035457045.1 Woeseiaceae bacterium
CGCTTGTCCGCAGCCGTTTCGTCATACAGCCAGCCGGTGTAGTGAACAATGGCAATCTGGCCGGACTCCGCTACCGCACCGGTCCCCTGGCGAAGTATGCGCATGTGCAACCCCGGCACGATCTCCACCGATTCCGGTATCTCTGCCGATCCGGCCGACTCCGCCTGCTGACCTGCCGAACCGGCAGTGCTGTCGGTGTTGTCATCGGGTTGTCCGCAGGCGGCCATCGTCGAGCATATGGCAATACCGATAATCGTGGCTATGACTCTCATCTCTGTCCCCTGGCTGGTGGTCAATCTGGCATCCGTCTGCATACGCTGAGTCAGTCGGCTTTCCTGAAATCCAGCGACGCTGAATTTATGCAGTATCGCAATCCCGACGGCGCCGGGCCGTCCTCGAAAACATGCCCGAGATGCGCGTTGCAATTGTTGCACACAACCTCGGTACGAATCATTCCATGACTTGTGTCCCGCACAGTTCTCACCGTATCGCCGGCAAGCGGTAAAAAGAAACTTGGCCAACCCGAGCCGGAATCGTATTTGTGATCCGAGCTGAACAGCCGGGTCCCGCAGCAGATGCAGGCATAGGTGCCATCTTCCTTGTAATCAACATACTTGCCGGTGAAGGCAGGCTCCGTGCCCTTCTTCTGCGTCACGTAATATTGTTCGTCGGTCAGCCGCTTTTCCAGGTCCTGCGCGCTGGTTGTCGATTTTTTCATCAGGCGAGTCTCCGTAAACGGGAACCGATTCTAACAGCCCGCAGGACTCAGGGCATCGTCATAATGACAGCCGGCCGTACTCAGGAATCGTGGCCTGATAACCGCAAATATCGTACTGTGACCGGTATGCCCGAACTCGACAGCGATCATGATTTTGCTGCGGAAATCCGCGATGTGACGCTGCGTCGCGGCGATGTTCTTGCATTGCGGGACGTCTCTGTGACGTTTCCCCGCAACCTTACATCGGCAATTCTGGGCACCAGCGGCAGCGGCAAGTCATCGCTGGTGCAACTTGTCATCGGTTTGCTCCATCCCGATGCCGGTAACGTGCTCACGCTGGGAAGGGACCTTGCGGGTTGCGATCTGCAACGACTGCGCAAGCGGATCGGCTATGCCGTACAGGACATATCGCTGTACCCGCACATGACGGTCGGGCGGAATATCTCCCTGCCGGCCATACTGGATCGCCGGCCGCAGGAGGAAATCCGCGCACGACTGACCGAGTTGATCGGAATCATGCAATTGCCGCCTGGGGTGCTGGAGCGATACCCGCATGAATTGTCGGGCGGCCAACAGCAACGGGCGGGATTGTGCCGGGCATTGATGCTCCGGCCGGCACTGCTGCTGCTCGATGAACCATTTTCGGGCCTCGATACCATGACGCGGCGCAGTATCCACAAGGAGTTTCTGCACCTGCGCCAGGTCGAGCCGGTCTCTACGATCATCGTGACCCATGATCCGCAGGAAGCCGTGGCCCTCGCCGATCGCCTGGTCGTGATGATGTCCGGGAAAGTGCTGCAGTCGGGAACGGTACGGGAGGTCATGAGCGATCCTGCGAGTGATCAGGTGCGCGAACTTTGTACCGGGATCGGGGCGTTGCGGGCATGACGCGTCCCGCATTGTTCGCGTCGCTGTTGCTCGCCGCCGTCGCGGCCGCGGCGGACCCGGTCGTCGTCGGCAGCAAGAATTTCGCCGAGAACTACATACTGGCAGAAGCCGCCGCGCAACTCCTTGAGAGCCGCGGATACGACGTACGGCGGCGCTTCGGACTCAATGGCACCAAGATTGTGTCCGAGGCGCTGCGTAACGGCAGCGTCGATCTCTATCCGGAGTATACGGGCACCGTCACGGAAGTGATTCTCGAGCGGCCGGGTCTCGTGAACTTTGACGACATTCAGTCGGCTCTTGCCGGCCAACGGCTGCGAATGCTCGCGCCGCTGGGTTTCGATAACAGCTACGCCATCGCCGTGACCACCGATTTCGCGCGGCAGCACGAGCTGAAGAACATCTCCGACCTTGCACAGGCCGGTCAGTTGAGGATCGGCCTGCCGCATGAATTCCTCAGCCGGAGCGATGGCTGGACAGGCCTGAAATCCAGGTACGGCATCGACCAGGCGGCTGTCGGCATCGAGCACAGCCTGGCATACGAGGCCCTGACGAGTGGAAAACTCGACGTCACCGCCGTCTATTCCACCGACGGGGAAATACTGCGCTCGCAATTGCTGCTGCTGCACGATGACCTCGCCTACTTCCCGCAGTATCGCGCAACCTTCCTCACGCGCGACGATCTGCAGGAGGACGTTGTCGCGGTAATCGAGTTGCTGAGCGGCAGAATCGACAATCGGCGGATGCAACGACTGAACCTCGAGGTCCTCGATCCGCAGGTCAGTTTTGCGGATGTTGCCGCTGCGCTGCTGCTGGACGAGGGCCTGGTCGATTCCGCACAGTCGGAGGAGGAACTGGTACCGGGATTGTGGCGCAACACCCGGCAACACCTGAAACTGACCGGTATCGCACTGGCTCTCGCCATCCTGGCCGGCGTCGGCATCGCGGCGCTGGTGTATGCGCACCCGCGTGCGAGCAGCGTCTTTCTGTATTTCACCGGGTTGCTGCAGACGGTCCCGTCGATCGCCTTGCTGGCATTGCTCATCCCTGTGCTCGGCATAGGCGAGGCGCCCGCCATCGCCGCCCTGTTTCTCTATTCCTTGCTGCCGATAGCGCGCAGTACGATCACGGCATTGCTGGCCATACCGCCGGGCTACAAACAGGTTGCGACGGCAATGGGAATGACCGGCCGGCAACAGATGCGCTACGTGCTCCTGCCGCTGGCGATGCCGCACGTGATTTCAGGCATCAGAACGGCTGCAGTCATCAGCATCGGCACGGCAACGCTGGCGGCGTTCATCGGCGCCGGTGGCCTCGGTGATCCGATTGTCACCGGGCTTGCCCTGAACGACAGCGCGATGATATTGCAGGGTGCGGTTCCGGCGGCCGCACTGGCCATCCTGACCGAGCTTGCATTCGGCGCACTGGAACGCTGCCTGGTGGTACCGCACATGCGCGGCAGGCAAACCTGACTGGCCCCGCCCCGGACGGATTTATTCAACGCGCTGCGAGGCGCCGGCTTTTTCCAGGTCGAGCATCAGCCTGCTGATACGTTGCACGTAAACGGCCGGATTCTCGAGCGCCGCGCCCTCGGCAAGCAGCGCATGATCCAGCACGATATGCGACAGGTCGGCGAAACGCACGTTGTCCGTTTCGGCGGAAAGCCTTGTGACCAGCGGATGGCTGACGTTGATCTCCAGTATCGGTTTGGTCGGCGGGACCTTCTGGCCGCTGGCCTCCAGCATGCGCCGCAGCCGCGGCGGAAGATCCTGCCCGGAGGCAACGACACAGGCGGCGGAATCCACGAGGCGCCGGCTGACGTTGACCGTATCGACGCGCTCCTTCAACGTGCGCCTGATCTTCTTGAGTAGCGGCCGGTACTCCTCTTCCAGCGCCTTGTCCGTAGCCGCGCCGGCCTCCCCGGGCAGCTCGAGTTGGCCGCGACCGACATCCTGCAGCTTCTTGCCGCGGTATTCTTCGAGGTGGTCGACGATCCACGGGTCTATCCTGTCCGTCAGCAGCAGGACTTCGATGCCCCTGCTCTTCAGTTGTTCGAGATGCGGGCTTGCAGCCGCCTGCGCGTGACTGTCGGCGAGCACGTAGTAGATCCGGTCCTGATCCTGCGGCGCCCTGGACAGGTAGTCATCCAGCGACTGGTCCTGCTTCTCCCCCTCTGACCGGGTCGTGGCGAAACGCATCAGGCCGGCCAGTTTGTCGCTGTTCTGCCCATCCTCGACCAGGCCTTCCTTCAATACCTGGCCAAAGGCACTCCAGAATCCGGCATAGCCATCGGCGTCATTCGCAGCCAGCTTCT
Source organism: Woeseiaceae bacterium (assembly GCA_035457045.1). Lineage (GTDB taxonomy): Bacteria > Pseudomonadota > Gammaproteobacteria > Steroidobacterales > Woeseiaceae > JAKEGN01. The sequence goes on from DATICC010000445.1 coordinate 3,918, forward strand.
CCAGCATGTCGAGCACCCGACGGGTCAGTGCGCCCCGTATTGCTTCCAGGCCCGCATCTTTCTGCAACAATTCCCGCGACACGTTGAGCGGCAGATCGGCGGAATCGACGACGCCCTTGACGAAGCGCAGGTATAACGGCAGGAACTGGTCCGCCTGGTCCATGATGAATACGCGCTGCACATACAATTTCAGGCCACGCGGGGCTTCCCGGTTCCAAAGATCGAACGGCGCCGTCGCCGGTACGTACAACAGGCTGGTGTACTCCCGCTTGCCCTCCACCTTGTTATGGCTCCAGGTCAGCGGATCCGACATGTCGTGCGACAGGTGCTTGTAGAGTTCGCGGTACTCTTCGTCACGGATATCGGAGCGCGGGCGCGTCCAGAGAGCGGTAGCCGTGTTCACAGTCTGCGGCTCGACCTCAGGCTGGCCTGCATCCGCGAGCAATACCGGGAAGGCGATGTGGTCCGAATACTTTCGTATCAGGTTGCGCAGCCGGGCGGGGTCGGAAAATTCCGTCTCGTCCTTCTTGAGATGCAATGTCACCCGGGTGCCGCGCTCGCTACGCAACAACGGCTCGATCGAGTACTCACCTTTGCCATCCGACTGCCAGCGAACCCCGTCAGTCTCCGCCGCGTCGGCCCGCCTGGTTTCGACGGTTACCTGATCTGCCACGATGAACGCCGAATAAAAGCCGACGCCGAACTGGCCGATGAGCTGTGCATCCTTGCGGCTGTCGCCGCTCATCTGGCCGAGAAACTCTGCCGTGCCTGACCTTGCGATCGTGCCTATGTTGTCGATGAGTTCCTGCCGTGACATGCCAATGCCGTTGTCACTCACGGAGATTGCGCCGCTCTTCGTATCGAAATCGATCCGAATTTTCAGCTCGGGATCGTTGCCGAGCAACGCCGGATCGGCGAGTGCAAGAAACCGGAGCTTGTCGTTGGCATCGGACGCATTCGATATGAGTTCGCGAAGAAAGATTTCCTTGTTGCTGTACAGGGAATGGATCATGAGGTGCAGCAGTTGCCGCACCTCAGCCTGGAATCCATGGGTCTCCCTGCCTGCCTGTCCGCTCGCGCCTGCGGCACTGCTCCCGTCTTCGCGGTCCACTGCACGTACTCCCGACCTGACCTGTACTCATCCCTGGCGGCGGAGGCCGCGCAGGCAATGAAACACGATAGTGCCAATTCGGCGCAATTCAAGTAGAAGCCGCGGACCATGGCCGCGAAAGGCAGTTTCAGTTTGCGGGCTTTGGCGGAGCCAGATCGACGACGGCGTTATACAGCAGCCCGGACAGGGCCAGGAATGCTGCCGCAAGGCCCAGTGGCGGATGTGTCATGGCAAGCAGAACGCCGCCGGCCGGCAACATCGCAGATAGCGCAAATACGAGCAGGGACTTGACCGCCTGGCGAATACGCTCGACCACGAGAGCGATCGCATAACAAATGTCCTCGATCTCGTCGAGACACTGGATCAGGCACTCCATCGGATCCTCGTGGCCGAATGCGATTGCGAAGCTGCGTCCTGCATGTCCGGTCCGCGAACGCCGACTTAACGGGCTATCGAGAGCAATGGCGCCGATCTCTTCTTGTCCGCAGCGGTGGAGTCCGCGGCTTCCATTGCGTCGACGTTGGTTTTCTTTGCGTGGGCGATCGCACGGTGAAACAACTCCCAGCGCTGGCGAGCCGCCTCGTTCTTCAGAGCGCCGACCGGAGAATCTGCTGCCGGAGACTTGGTGTCCATACGTCCGTGTTCAGTACTGGTGGTCCGTTGACATGAACTATATGCAGGGCATGGACGAGTCGCCGTGAGACACATCACAGCTTCCCCAGAAATTGAAATCGCGGGAAAGAATTGTTGTGAAACAGAGAACTGAATCGCTCTTCGGCTGGTGCACCCGGGCGCATCAAGTCCAGATCCTCGACATAACGTGTCGCGACCTGCAGCGTCAGGGCAGAGATCAATCGATTGGATTCTTGCGTCTCGATCCCGGGCGCGGGATGTGGGTTGCGAAACTAGCTGTCGGACCAGTTCCGCTTGACCTGTTCGGTCCAGTTGCGGTAACCCTTCCACGTATAGAGAGTGGGATCGATGCCGCCACGACGCCCTTTTGGTGCGGGCGCTTTGGAAATCCATTTCCGATACTGCTGCCAGCCATCCTGGTCGCGATCGGTAGCGGGCTGCGAATCCGGAGCAGTGCCGGTGTCACGGTCTGCGCGGACGTCACTGTCCCAGTTGATGTCTTTGCTGTCCTGCATGAGAACCTGCCCGATCCATCTTTGGGCCAAATCCTACGCACTTGCAGCTCCGGTTCAAAGGAACTGAGTCACAGACATTCAGGCAATATTTTTCTTAAGAATCAAGAATCTACCGCTGCTCTTTACTTAATCGGCGGCATCGCAGGCGGCACTCCGTGACACGGTTTGACTAAATGCGACGGCGCACTGCGAGTCAGACGACAACCCGGTAGCAGGGCACGTAGTCCTTGCTGACCAGTTTCATCCTGCCGTCTGCGACAAAGGCTTTCAGCAAGTCGTCCAGCAAGCCCATGATGCGAGCCGATCCCCGGATCTCGAATGGCCCGTCCCGTTCGATCCGGGCCATCGTATCTTCCCGGACGTTGCCGGACACGATGCCGGAAAAGGCACGGCGCAAATTTGCCGCCAGCAAGTGCGGCGGTGCGTCCTCTGCCAACTCGAGCTCACGCATCGCGGTGTGGTTTGCAACAAACGGTTTCTGGAACTCGTGGTCGATCTTCAGGCGCCAGTTGAAATAGAACGCGTCACCGTGGTGCTTGCGAAACTCGACGACCTGTTTCAATCCGCTCAGGATCTGTCGTGCCACTTCCTGCGAATCATCGATGATGATGCGATAGCGCGACCGTGCCGCCGCCCCCAGCGTGGCCAGCACGAATCGGTCGATATGGCGGAGATACGACTCACTTTCCGGAGGTCCGGTCAGGATAACGGGCAGCGGCAGATCGCGGTTATCCGGATGCAGCAGGATTCCGAGCAGGTAAAGGACTTCCTCGGCGGTTCCTACGCCGCCCGGAAAAACCACTATGCCATGGCCTACCCGGACGAAAGCTTCCAGCCGCTTTTCCATATCCGGCATTACGACGAGTGAGTTGACGATGGGATTCGGTGACTCGGCGGCGATGATTCCCGGTTCGGTGATGCCGACGTAGCGGCCGTTCCTTATACGTTGTTTGGAGTGCCCGATGGTCGCGCCTTTCATGGGGCCCTTCATCGCGCCAGGGCCGCAGCCGGTGCAGACATTGAGTTGGCGAAGTCCGAGTTCGTAACCCACCTTCTTGGTGTAGTCGTATTCTTCCCGGCTTATAGCGTGGCCGCCCCAGCACACGACCATGTTGGGCGCCGCAGGCGGCTCCAGCACCCTTGCATTTCTCAGGATATGAAAGACCGCGTTGGTGATGTTGTCCGAAGTCTTGAGATCGAACCGGCCGCTTTCCCGGATTTCGTTGTTGGTGAAGACAACGTCACGCAGAACCGCGAACACCTGTTCGCGAATTCCACGAATCATGACGCCGTCGACGAAAGCGGATGAAGGCGCTCCCTTTAGCGAAATTTTCAAGCCCCGATCCTGCTGTATGAATCCCACGCTGAAGTCGCGATGCTTTTCCAGCACTGCCCTGGCGTCATCCGTATTACCCCCGGAGTTCAGGACGGCAAGGATGCAACGGCGCAGCAACTGATAGAGGCCGCCGGCGCCCTGATTGCGCAGCTGATCGACTTCGACCTGTGAAAGAACCTCTAGGCTGCCTTCAGGCCACACCTCGGCGTCGATGGTTTCATCGCTGTCCGGCCGGATGCTTTTGCTGGTGACTGGGTGTTGCAAGGCGATATCAGGGCACAATTTCGATCGGGACGTTGTTCGGTGTCATCAGCCAGATGTCGATCATGTCTGAGTTGGACACCGCAATGCAGCCGTTGGTCCAGTCTGATGTGGAGTAGAAGGCTTTCGAGTAGATCGGCACGTTCGGTTGGCCATGGATCATGATCTGCCCGCCAGGGTCGATGCCCTTCTGCCTGGCGGCCGCACGATCCGCGGAATTCGGATAGGACACGCGTATCGACAGGAAGAAATCACTGTCCGGGTTTCGCAGGTCGAGAACATACCGGCCTTCCGGCGTTTTCTGGTCTCCCTCCCGCTCCTTGTCACCCTCCGGCGCCGAACCCAGGGCTATCTGAAACGTCCGGAAGGGCTGGTCATTTTTCAGCAGGTGCAGTTGCCTTTTGCTTTTTTCCACCAGCACCTTGTCGGCGATCGGGAACTCGCTGGCCGAGATCGCGGTGAATGACGGCGGTATCAACACCACGGTCAAAAGCAAACCGCGGACCAGAGTCGGCCCTTTTCTGCACAATCGCTTCGTCCCGACGACTGACCACATGCGGAGCAGCCTATCAGAGGCCGCCGGTTGTGAAAACGTGACGGCGCACATGTTTTTGTGTTGCCGATCAGACCCGTGAACCGAAGATCCAGCCGATCGCGAACCCGATGCTGCCGGACACGGCCGTATACAAAGGCAGATACTGAAAAACGCCTTGCGGATTCGGCGAGTCGCCGAATATGCCGTCGAGATCGACGGCGTAGGCATAATGAAGGTACAGCGACAGGCCGACAGCAGGGATCGCAAAGCCGACGACGCCGAGCGGCCAGCGCCAGCCGGATCCCAGCCAGTGTCCGTCGCCCCGCAGCAACGTAACCAGCGCCAGCAAAATGACGCAGGCCAACGGAAACAGATTGCGAATCGCATAGGAATCCGGGCCTTCAATCGAAATGATAACGGCCGCCGCCGCCCCGGCAAGGAGCAACACGGGTAACAGCCTCACGACCACCAATTTCAGCCTGTCGCTCAAGATGACTCATCGATGGTCTCCAGGACAGGAAAGCTCAGGCGGGTGCCCGGGCGTACGCTGCGGAGGTCCAGTTCGGGGTTGTACTGCCGGAACAGCCAGACCGGCACGTCATAGGTGCGCAGAGACAGGATCCATACCGACTCGCCTTGCCGGACGACGTGCTCGACCGTGCCGCTGATGCGGTGATTGCGAAAGAACGCATCCTGTTGCTGCCGGTGCCATGACGTTCTCAGGTTCTCGAAAGTCTCGGCGTTGACCACGCTGAGGTCGAGCCGGATTCTCTGGCCGACCTCGACCGGCGTGCGAAACGCCAGTCCGTTGATGTCCCGCAAACGTTGCGTCCTGATGCCGAGCCAGTCGGCATAGTGCCCGAGCGTTTCCAGTGGCTGCACCTCGATGCTGGAGTCGTCGCCGACCGTGTAGTCGCTGGGATCGGACAGCAGGTTCGTCTGGGACGGATCCGCCTCAGCTACCCCGGTATCGTCGATCAATGCTCCTTCACTCACCAGCATATCGTCCGTGACGGCGCCGATCGCCGGCGCGGTAGCCATCGCGCCTGCCGGCGGCTCGGGTTCCGCTTCCTCCGCTGACGCCACCGCCGGCATTTCGGTGGCGACTTCCGCCGGAACCTCGGCGCCGGCTTTCGTAGCAATCTCCCCCGTGCCCTTGCCAGTGGCCGTGGCCGGAACTTCGGTGCCACTCGTCTCAGCGGCCTCGGCCGGAATTTCCACTGCCGCCACCGCGGGCACTTCGGCGGCCACGGCCACCGGCGCCGGACCGGCCGCCGGCAACCGGAGCTGCTGACCCGCCCGGATGCGGTGACTGCTGTTCAAACCATTGAGTGCGACCAGTGTGCTGACACTCGTGCCGTACTCCGCTGCAAGTGCAGACAGCGTGTCGCCACGCTCGATCGTGTGATAGAGGTCAGGCAGCTGATGCGCATACCGATAGTCCTGCGGTATCGCCGCTATCATTTGCGCCATTGGTGCCGCCAGCATTTGCGCAGGCACCCGGATTTCGAAATCCCTCGGGAGGTATTTGCTTCCCTGCCACACCGTCGCCTGCACTGCAGGATTGTGCTGCGCCAGTTCACGTTCGGTGATGCCGAGCGCCGCTGCCACCGCGTCGGCGGGCACGTAGTCGGGCAAGGCCGCAAGTGCGTAATTCACCGGTTTATCGGGCACCAGCCCCGGAAAGAACTTTTGCGGGTTCTGGTCGACTTCCATGGCCGCAAGGAACGCAACGTAAAAATTGCGGGATGCAAAACCGAAAGTGCGTCCGTTGTAATTGCGCAGAATATCAACCAGCGCAGTGTCACCGTGCGCGCGCATCGCGCGCCGTACACCGGCCAGCCCGTGATTATAGGCAGTAATGGCCATCGGCCAGTTGCCAGCTATCGAGTGGTTATACGCCAGCAGGCGAGCAGCAGCACTGGTCGCGAGGAACGGGTCATTGCGTTCGTCGAGCACATGATCGACCTGCATGAAGCGGCGGCCCGTGCTGCGTGTGAATTGCCAGATGCCCGACGCACCCACATGTGACCTCGCTTCCGGGTTGTACGAGGATTCGACGTGTGGCAGCGCCGCAAGCTGCAACGGGACGCCCAGTCGTCCGAATTCCTGGTGCACATGGTCGCGCCAGCGGCCGGCGCGCACCAGGCCCTCGCGGAATCGATCCGACAGTCCGTGCTGGAACCGGATCCTTCCTGCCGCCGCTGCCAGTTCTGCATTGCTCACATCCGCGGGCCAGAGTGCGAGCACGCGTTGTTGCTCCGCGTTGAGTCCATCGCGCTTGCCGCTCGCGAGTGTGCGCAGAATTTCCTGATAATGTTCGCGGCGCCGCTGCACCTTGCGATTGCGCTCGTTGCGCGAGGTTGCGGCTGGCATCGGAACCGTTTCGTACACGACCGCCAGATTTCGGTTATCGTGCAGTACGCCTTCGTCGGTCGAATACTGGGTAAATACCGATCGCCAGAAAAGAACGTCCGGCTCCAGTTCCGCCGGTCTCGGAAAGATCCCGTCGTCCGCCTGTGTTGCGGCCATCGGCAGGAAAATGAGGACAAAAAGGCTCGGCAGCTGTCGAATGAGTCTTGTCATTTGTGCATTTTTTGTTTTCAATTCAGCAATATGCTCTAAATATTTGAATAGTTCACAGAAATTCAAACCCAGATTGAGTATTTTCACAAGACCTGGCCCGCCGGCAGGGCCAGACGTCGCGACCAGCCGGTTTACGGATTGCAACACCATGAGAGCAACAGGCGCAGCCTATTCCCCTGACCGGCCCTTACGGCTGGCCTGTGCCCTGCTGTGCCTGGCCTCCAGCCTTGCGGCCGCCAGCGAAAACGTGCTGTTGCCGGGCGATGGCAGCCCGCAGATGCCGGTGGCAACCGGGGAAACCCCAGCAAGCGCAACGATTGTCCCGCCTGAAGAACCGACTGTCCCGCTGAAGGACGCGGTCGATGTCGCGCCGGCCGGGCCGCAGCCGCTCAATATGCTGGGCGAGGAGGTACTGCCCGGAACCTCGAGGCGGCTCAATTGGGTCGCGACGGAATTGTTTGAAGGTGTCCCGGTTGCGACACCGGTACTCGTGGTCAATGGCAGCGCGCCGGGCCCGACTCTTTGCCTGACGGCCGCCATTCACGGTGATGAACTCAACGGAATCGAAGTCGTGCGACGCGTCATGCACGACGTCAGCGCTGACAAGCTGGCAGGCCGGGTGATCGGCGTTCCGATCGTCAATCTGCAGGGCTTTCGCCGCGGCTCACGCTACCTGCCGGACCGGCGCGATCTGAACAGGTACTTTCCCGGTAACCCCAGGGGCAGCGCAGCATCCAGGATCGCCTATTCGTTTTTCAGGGAAGTGATCGTGCATTGCTCCGCCCTGGTCGATCTGCACACGGGTTCGTTCGAGCGGGCCAACCTGCCGCAGCTGCGCGCGGACCTGCGCGATCCGGAAGTCGTAACCCTTACGCAGGGCTTCGGCGCGACGGTCATCGTGCATAGCGGCCCGGCCGAGGGAACCTTGCGGCACGCAGCATCGCAAGCGGGTATTCCGGCGGTAACACTCGAAGCAGGCGGCCCCTCCGAACTCGAATTGACTGAGGTCAAACATGGCGTCAAGGGCATCGAGACCTTGCTCAACACGCTGGGCATGGTCCGCAAGACCCGCCTCTGGGGCGATGCGGAGCCGGTTTACTACCGCTCGAGCTGGGTGCGCGCCAATCGCGGCGGCATCCTGCTGTCCGATGTCGGTCTGGGCAGCACCGTGCGGGCCGGCGATCTGCTCGGGACGATCACGGATCCCAT
>DATICC010000446.1:0-2463 GCA_035457045.1 Woeseiaceae bacterium
AGCTCCCGTACCGCATCGAAATGGTGGAGCGCCATCCGCTGGGCAGCCAGGCTTTCATACCGTTGCAGCGTTTCGTCTTCATCGTCGTGGTCGGTCCTGCCGGAGAGTCGATAGCGGCGGAGGACCTGCGCGCATTCGCCAGCAACGGCCGCCAGGGTATCAACTATCTCAGGGGCGTATGGCATATGCCGCTGATTGCGCTCGAAGCGGGGCACGATTTTCTCGTGATAGACCGGATCGGTGGCGGTGCGAACCTGGACCAGGTGTTCCTGAGCGAGACGGTGATACTGACGCAATGAGCGTTCGCCAGGCATTTCGCGCATCGATACTGCATTGCATCGCCGATCCGGGTGAATCCGGCGACAAGAGCGCGATCGAGTACTTCGACGATGGCTTGCTGCTGCTTCGTGACGGCCGCATCGAGCAGGCCGGGCCTGCGGAACGCCTGCTGCCTGCCCTGGCGCCGGACGTTCCCGTGACCGACTGGCGCGACAAACTGATCGTCCCCGGACTCATCGACTGTCACGTGCACTATCCACAGATCGACATGGTGGCATCTTGCGGCGAACAGTTGCTCGACTGGCTGGAGCGCTACGCCTATCCGGCCGAACGCCGCTTCGTGAGCGCAGAGCACGCAACGGAGGTCGCCGGGTTCTTCACCGATGCACTATTGCAGAACGGCACGACCACGGCGCTTGTCTTCGCCACGGTGCACGCGCAGTCGGCGGACGCGATATTCGCCGCGGCGGAGCGCAGGAACATGCGGCTCATCTCCGGCAAGGTGCTGATGGACCGCAACTGCCCGGATGATCTGCGCGATGTACCGGGCGGTGGCCTCAGGGAATCGCAGGAACTGATCGAACGCTGGCACGGCCGGGGCCGGCTTTCGTACGCGATCACGCCGCGCTTCGCGGTCACTTCCACCGATGCACAGTTGCGTGGGGCGGGGCAGCTCGCCGCCGCGCATCCGGACGTGTTCGTGCACACGCACCTCGCCGAGAACAGGGCCGAGATCGACATGGTCCGGCGGTTGTTTCCGCATAGCAGCGGTTATCTCGGCGTGTACGGCGATTTCGGCCTGCTGCGGGAACGCTCCGTTTTCGCGCACTGCCTGCACATCGATGATGCCGACCGGCAGGCGATGCATCGCCACGGCGCGTCGATAGCATTCTGCCCCGGCTCCAACCTGTTCCTCGGCAGCGGCCTGTTCGATCTCCGGTCCGCCGGCGCAAGCGGAGTGCGCGTGGGAATCGGCAGCGACGTTGGCGGTGGTCCCAACCTCAACCTGCTGAAGACGCTCAGTGACGCGTACAAAGTGCTGCAGCTGAACGGCCAGTCACTGCCCGGGTATCGCGCGTTGTACCTGGCGACGCTCGGCGCAGCGAAAGCCCTATATCTCGATGACCGGATCGGCAATTTCGCAAGCGGCAAGGAGGCGGACTTCATCGTGCTCGACTCGGCATCCTCGCCAACGGTACGCCGGCGGCTGTCGCGTACGCTAAACGTCGCGGAGAAATTCTTTGCGCTGATGATGCTCGGGGACGACCGTGCCGTTGCGGCCACTTACGTGATGGGCAAGCTGGCGTGGAAGGCGTCCTGATTCAGGAAACCGTAGTCTGCGCTCGCGTCCTGACCAGTTTCTCGAGCCGGTCGATGGTTTCACTCAGTTCCGGTTTGTGCCGGCGTAATTCCTCGATGGATAAACCCGCAAGTTCGTAGGGCAATATCAGCCAGTCCCGTGTCTCGTGCACGAAATAGTCGGGCGCGGCCACTGTCCTGTCCGTGGGGCGGTACCAGACCGTCGCGGTCCTGATGTCGTGAGGCAGGTTGCGGCGGACTTTCTTCGCCAGTTGTGATTTGACGGCGCGCACGCTGGAGCCGGAACTGTACACGTCGTCGACGATCAGCAACGAATGCTCGGCGCACACGCGCTCGAGCAGATACTGCAGGCCGTGCACGCGGATCTTTTCGGCTTTGTCGACCATTTTCGGATAATTGGCAAGCCCGGTGTAGGAAGTGCGGATGGCGATGTGATCGGTGCTGACACCAAAATGTTCGAGGCCCTCCTGCACGGCTATCCCGACAGCGCTGCCGCCGCGCCAGAGACCCACCAGGAAATCCGGACGAAAGCCGGACTCGAACACGGCCGCGGCGAGGCGAAAGGAATCGAGCAACAGATCGTCAGCAGCGACAAAGGTTTTTTTCATTGTTATCCCGGGGTGCCGGTGTTGCTGTAGTATTGGCAGCCATCATTATACCGACATGCACCATCAGCCACACGCAGGGAGCAGTACGGAATGCAAAAGACCGTTCTCACCGCGCATGAACTCCTTGCAGACTCGTTTCGCCTCGGCATGAAGGTTCTGGAAAGCGGTTTCGAACCAACACTCATCATAGCCATCTGGCGCGGCGGCACGCCGGTAGCCATGGCGGTCCAGGAAATTCTCGCCTATTGCGGGGTCG
>DATICC010000447.1:0-3623 GCA_035457045.1 Woeseiaceae bacterium
GGTTACGTCGAGCGTGTCGCCGGCGTCGGCACCTTCGTCGCGGACCTGCAATCGGCATCCCACGTACTGGAAGTGCGCAACATCGCGGATGAGATTGCACGCCGGGGGCACCGGCATACCGCGACGGTGCTCACGCAGACCAGAGAGGAGGCCACGGATGCCGTTGCCGGCAGCCTGCGCATCGATCGGCGCGCCCCGGTGTTCCACCTGCTGCTGGTGCACCGTGAGAACGATGTGCCGATACAGCTCGAGGACCGTTACGTCGTGGCCTCGTTCGCGCCGGATTGCCTCAAGCAGGATTTTTGCCGGGAGACGCCGAGCGCCTGGCTCAGTGCGATTGCGCCCCTGCAGGAAGCCGAGCACCGGGTGCGCGCCGCCATGCCGGACGAGGAGATCCGGAAACAGCTGCAACTTGAGGAGCGCGAGCCCTGCCTGGTGGTAATCCGGCGCACCTGGTCGAACGGACAGCCGGTCAGCTTCGCGCGCCTCTACCATCCCGGCAGCCGCTTCGAGCTGACCGGGCATTACACGCCGCCCGGCATACGAAAACGTACCGCGGAAAACGCACCATGAAAAAAAGAATCATCAAATCACCAACAGGGACGAAGCTGCAGGCGAAGAGCTGGCTGACGGAAGCGCCGCTGCGCATGCTCATGAACAACCTCGATCCGGAGGTGGCCGAGCGCCCGGAAGACCTCGTCGTCTACGGCGGCATCGGCAAGGCGGCGCGCGACTGGGAATGCTTCGATGCGATTGTCCGGACGCTGAAAGAACTGGAGGACGACGAGACCCTGCTGGTGCAATCCGGCAAGCCGGTCGGCGTGTTCCGCACCCACCGCGATGCGCCGCGGGTGCTGATTGCGAATTCCAACCTGGTGCCTGCCTGGGCCAACTGGGAGCATTTCCGGGAACTCGACCGCAAAGGCCTCATGATGTACGGGCAGATGACGGCGGGCTCCTGGATCTACATCGGCAGCCAGGGCATCGTGCAGGGCACCTACGAAACCTTCGTCGAAATGGGGCGGCAACACTACGGCGGCGATCTCGCCGGGCGCTGGATCCTCACCGCGGGGCTGGGCGGTATGGGCGGTGCGCAACCGCTGGCGGCCACCATGGCCGGTGCGTCGATGCTCGCGATCGAGTGCCAGTCCGATCGCATCGACAAGCGCCTGGAGACCGGTTACCTCGACAGGCGCACGGAAAAAATCGACGAGGCGCTCAAGATCATCGAGCGCTCAGTCGCCGAGCGCAAACCGGTATCGGTGGGGCTCCTGGGCAACGCCGCGGAAATACTGCCGGAACTGCTCAAGCGCGGTGTGAAACCGGATGCCGTCACCGACCAGACCTCGGCGCACGATCCGGTGAACGGTTACCTGCCGGCCGGCTGGAGCGTCGAGCAATGGAAAGCGAAACGCGCGAGCGCCCCGGAGGAGGTTGCCGCCGCCGCTTGCAAATCGATGGCGGTGCACGTGAAAGCGATGCTCGAATTCCAGCGGCGCGGCGTGCCGACCTTCGACTACGGAAACAACATACGGCAGGTTGCCTACGACCAGGGTGTGAAAAAGGCTTTCGACTTTCCCGGTTTCGTGCCGGCCTACGTGCGGCCGCTGTTCTGCCGTGGCGTCGGCCCGTTTCGCTGGGCCGCCTTGTCCGGAGACCCGGAGGACATTTACCGGACCGATGCGAAGGTGAAGGAACTGGTTCCCGGCGACGCACATCTGCACAACTGGCTGGACAAGGCGCGCCAGCGCATCCAGTTCCAGGGACTGCCGGCGCGCATCTGCTGGGTGGGCCTCGGCCAGCGCGACCGCCTCGGGCTCGCATTCAACGAGATGGTGAGAAAGGGCGAACTCAAAGCCCCGGTGGTCATCGGGCGCGATCATCTCGACAGCGGTTCGGTCGCGAGCCCGAACCGCGAAACGGAAGCGATGCAGGACGGAACGGATGCGGTGTCCGACTGGCCTTTGCTGAACGCACTGCTGAATACGGCGAGCGGCGCGACCTGGGTATCGATACATCATGGCGGCGGCGTCGGCATGGGTTATTCGCAGCATGCCGGGCTCGTGATCGTTTGCGACGGCAGCCGCGAAGCGGACGAGCGCATAAAGAGGGTGTTGTGGAACGATCCTGCGACCGGCGTCATGCGGCACGCGGATGCGGGTTACGACATCGCGATCGAGTGCGCACGCGAACACGGGCTCAAGCTGCCGATGATCCGTCCATGATTGGCAAGGTCGCCTGCAGTGCAGGCTCCTACAGGGGCGAGCCCAAAATGCCGTGGCACCACAACGCGAAACGTACCATTGTAGGAGCCTGCATCGCAGGCGACTCTGAACTCAAACCCGGGCAGAAACGCCGATGAAACTCACCATAGACAACAAGAAACTGTCACTCGCGCAATGGCGCGCTGCCTGGGCTGGCCCGGTCGAGCTCGCTCTTGGTGCTACTGCGAAGAAGCGTATCCGCGAATCGCAGGCGCACATCGACAAGGTCATTGCCGGCGGCAAGCAGGTCTACGGCGTCAATACCGGTTTCGGCCAGCTCGCGCAGGTTCGCATCAGCGACAGCGATCTCGCGCAACTGCAAGAGAACCTGGTCCGCTCGCACGCCGTCGGCGTCGGCCCGCTGCTCGGCGACGATTGCGTACGCCTCGTCATGGTGATGAAGGTTGCGGCGCTCGCGCAGGGTTACTCCGGGGTACGCCTTGAGCTGGTCGAGGCGCTGTGCAGACTGGTCAACGCCGGCGTGTACCCGTCGATTCCCTCGAAAGGATCGGTGGGAGCCTCCGGCGACCTCGCGCCGCTCGCCCACCTGGCCGGCGTGCTGCTGGGTTACGGCAACGCGAGGGTCGGCGGCAAGCCGGTCTCGGCGATGAAAGCGCTGGCCAGTGCCGGCCTCGACCCCTTGCAGCTTGCGCCGAAGGAAGGCCTCGCGCTGTTGAACGGCACCCAGGTGTCGACGGCGCTGGCACTGTCCGCGGCGTTTCGCACCGAGAATATCCTGGCGGCATCGCTCGCGGCCGGCGCGATGACCTCGGACGCCATCAAGGGCAGCGACACGCCGTTCGATGCGCGCATCCAGGACGTGCGCGGGCACCAGGGGCAAAGCGCGGTGGCGGGCGTACTCCGCGAGCTGATGCACGGCAGCGAGATCCGCGCCTCGCACGTGGACTGCTCGCGCGTGCAGGATCCCTATTCGGTGCGCTGCCAGCCGCAGGTCGTCGGCGCCTGCCTGGACGTGCTCAATCACGTCTGCGCCGTGCTGCACACCGAAGGCGGCGCCGTCACCGACAACCCGCTGGTTTTCGCTGCCAGCGATGCCGTACTGTCCGGAGGCAATTTTCACGCAGAGCCGGTAGCACTCGCTGCCGATTACCTGGCGCTGGCGATCGCCGAGATCGGTTCCCTGTCGGAGCGGCGCATTGCCCTGCTGATCGACTCGCACTTGAGCGGATTGCCGCCCTTCCTGGTGCGCGAAGGCGGCCTGAACTCCGGGTTCATGATGGCGCAGGTAACGGCCGCGGCGCTCGCCTCCGAAAACAAATCGCTGGCGCACCCGGCGAGCGTGGACAGCATTCCGACCTCGGCGAACCAGGAGGATCACGTGAGCATGGCGACCTTCGC
>DATICC010000448.1:0-16794 GCA_035457045.1 Woeseiaceae bacterium
CTCAAAGTGTCCGGCGTCGCGCTGCTCGAGCGCGATATCGGCGAGCGGCGACCGCAGTATGCAGAGTACATGGCTTGCACGAACGCCTTCTTTCCCGGGCCGCGGAGGAAATCATGACTCCGTGGCGGCGCAAGCGCATGAGTATCAAGGTCCAGATGGTTGCCACTGTCCTCGCGCTGGCAGCGACGTCCGTTGCCTGGCCGGAAACGGCACCCGCGCCCGCCGGAGCCGAAATCCGCGAGTGGAACTTCAGGGTGTGGCTGGGAGACACCGCCATCGGCCATCACAACTTTCGCCTCGTCGAGCAGGCCGGAGAACGAACCCTGGTAACCGAAGCGGATTTCAGGGTGCGCTTTCTGTTTGTTACAGCGTATCGCTACCAGCACTTCAATACCGAGACCTGGCAGGGTGGCTGCCTGCAGAAAATTGAATCGCGGACGGACGCGAACGGGCGGGAACTGAACGTCGTCGGGTTGCGCGGGCCGGAGGGATTCGAACTTCGTAGCCCTGCAACGCCGGACCCGGTGCCGGATTGCGTGAAAACTTTTGCCTACTGGGACGCCGGCATCCTCGACGAGGACAAACTGCTGAACCCGCAGACCGGCGAGCTGACGTCAATCACCGTCGAGCAGCTTGCCGGCGAAGAGCTGCGTGTGCGAGGACGCGATGTTCCAGCCCGCAAGTATCGCCTCATTACCAGGGACCTGGCGCTGGATATCTGGTACTCCAGCGACAGCGAATGGCTGGCGCTGGAATCCACCACCCGGGACGGCCGCAAACTGCGTTACGAGCTGATCTGAATGATGAAAACTCTTGCAAGACATCGAACCGGAAGCATACTCATGGCAATCCTGTTGTCCGCTGCCGGTGCCGGATGCGCCGGCAATCACCCGCCGATCGAGCCAGTTCCTTATGTCGATCTCGAGCGCTTCATGGGCGACTGGTATGTCATCGCCAGCATACCGACGTTTCTCGAAAAGGGCGCGCACAACGCCGTCGAAAGCTACGCACTGAACGAGGACGGCAGCATCGCCACGACCTTCGAATTCCGCAAGGATGGGTTCGATGGCAAACGAAAAACGTATACGCCGACCGGATTCGTCACCGACACGGACAGCAATGCCGTCTGGGGCATGCGTTTCATCTGGCCGATCAAGGCCGATTACCGCATCGCCTACCTCGACGAGGAATACAGCCAGACCGTGATCGCAAGGAACAAGCGCGACTTCGTCTGGCTGATGGCGCGCACACCGGCTATCAGCGAAAGCGACTATGCGGAACTCGTTGAGCTGATCGAGTCACTCGGCTACGACATCGCAAAGCTCCGCAAGGTACCGCAGCAATGGTAAACCACTACCCTGAGCACAGTGACGGACTCCGCCTGAGGATTGCCGTTGTCGGAACCGGAATAGCGGGTAATGTCGTTGCTCATTACCTGCACCGCAAGCACGACATCACGGTTTTCGAAGCAAACAATTACATTGGCGGGCATTCGAATACGCTGGACGTGGCTTCGCACGGCGAGGAATTGCGCCTCGATACCGGCTTCATCGTCTTCAATGACCGGACCTACCCGCATTTCATCGATCTGCTGGACAAACTCGGCGTCGAATCGCAGCCAAGCAACATGAGTTTCAGCGTGCGTTGTGACAATAGCGGCCTGGAATACAACGGCGCGACGCTGAATTCGCTCTTCGCGCAGCGCCGAAACCTGCTGCGGCCGTCCTTCCACCACATGATTCGCGACATCCTGCGTTTCAATCGGGAAGCCCGGGCGGTCCTGCAACAGGATACGCCGCAGATGACACTTGCCGAATACCTGGCCCGCAACGGTTATTCGCGCGAGTTCGTGCAGAACTACCTCATCCCCATGGGTGCGGCCATCTGGTCGGCAGAGCCGCGCGCATTGCAAAAAATGCCGGCCCGGTTCTTCATTCGCTTTTTTGACAATCATGGCCTGCTCGACCTCGGTGACCGGCCTCTCTGGCGCGTGATTCGTAACGGTTCGAGATCCTATGTTCAGAAACTGGTTGCTGGGCACCGGGAACGCATACGCCTCAACTGCCCGGTTCAATCGGTCACTCGCGTCGGCAGCAAGGTGATCGTACGGTCCCGAGGCAATCCGGCGGAATCCTTCGACTGCATCTTCATCGCGGGCCACAGCGACCAGGCATTGCGCATGCTCTCGGACGCGACCAGCCTGGAACGGGAGGTACTCGGTGCCATTCCTTACCAGTCGAACGTAGCCGTCCTGCACACGGACGAAACCCTCATGCCGCGCCGGAAACGCGCCTGGGCGGCCTGGAACTACCACGTTCCTCAGCAGGACGGCATGCCACTGTCGGTGACCTATCATCTCAACCGGTTGCAGGGCCTGACCACACGTCAGCAATACTTCGTGACGCTGAACGGCGAGCAGCGTATCAGGCCGGCTTCCGTCATATCGAGGATCTGCTACGAGCATCCGGTCTTCAACGTCGACAGCGTTGCGGCACAGAGCCGGCAAAGCGAGATCAATGGCATCAACCTCGCCTATTTCTGCGGCGCGTACTGGCGCAATGGTTTTCATGAAGATGGCGTGGTCAGCGCGTTGCATGCGCTGGCGGACTTCGAGCAAAGGAGCAGCCATGCACAGCTGCATCTTCAGCGGGCAAGTTAAACACAGCCGCGGCGTGCCGGTCGCGCACGCGTTCCGCTACCGGCTGTTCATGATGTACCTGGATCTCGAGGAATTGCCGTGGGTATTTCGCGGCCGATGGCTCTGGTCGGTTGCACGGCCGGCTTTGGCGCGCTTTCGCCGCGAGAACTATCTCGGAGACCCGGGTATACCACTGGACAAAGCCGTCCGCGACCTGGTCCTGCAGCATACCGGCAAGCGTCCGGAAGGACCGATACGGTTGCTGACCAACCTGAGTTATTTCGGCTACTGCTTCAACCCGATAAGCATCTACTACTGTTTCGACGCAAGCGGGTCGCGACTTGAAACCGCCGTTGCCGAAGTCAGCAACACTCCATGGGGCGAGCGTCACTGCTACGTACTTGCGGACCCGGCAAACCTGGGTGACGAACACATCCGACGGTTCGAGACGCGCAAGGAAATGCATGTGTCACCGTTCATGGACATGGATATCGACTACAGCTGGCTGCTCACGCCGCCTGCCGACAACCTGGTGGTCAGGATCAGCAACTACGCAAACCGGGAGCGCATATTTGCTGCGACGCTAATTCTGCGCCGGCAGGAGATTAGCGGCCGCTCCCTGGCCGTCACATTGCTCTCCTATCCGCTCATGACTCTCAAGGTCATAGCGGCCATACACTGGCAGGCGCTCCGGCTCTGGCTCAAGGGCTGCCGGTTCAGGCCTCATCCCGCAAAACAGTCACCCGTACAGGCAAGGCCATGAGTGAATTCGAATTAGCTGTTTCCAGGACCGGCGAGGTCGATGACGCGGCAACAC
The DNA here is from genome assembly GCA_035457045.1 of Woeseiaceae bacterium. GTDB lineage: Bacteria > Pseudomonadota > Gammaproteobacteria > Steroidobacterales > Woeseiaceae > JAKEGN01. Next base: position 3,456 of record DATICC010000448.1, read on the forward strand.
CGCGCCTGATCGAACGCGTAGCGCGCAAGCTCGTGCTGCGACGACTGGCGAATCTGCATACCGGGCAGCTGACGTTGCGGGACTTGCACGGAAAATACGTTCTCGGCAAGACGGCGTCCGGTACGGACCTCAAAGCGGGCATCGACGTCATCGACCAGCGTTTTTACAGCGAGGTGGCACTGGGCGGCGCGGTCGGCGCGGCCGAGGCGTATATGCAGGGATTCTGGACCTGTGACGACCTGACGGCGCTGGTTCGCCTGCTGGTGCGCAATCGCAATGTACTCGACAGCATGGAGAGCGGTATCGCCAGGCTTGTGGCGCCACTGCGCAGGATCATGCACCGGATCAATCGCAACACCCGTGCCGGCAGCCGCCGTAACATATCGGCCCACTACGACCTGGGCAACGACTTTTTCCGCCTGTGGCTGGATGAGACGATGATGTACTCGGCCGCCATCTTCGAGCGGCCGGACATGACCCTGCACCAGGCATCTGTTGCCAAACTCGAGCGGATTTGCCGGAAACTGCAGCTATCCCCGCAGGATCATGTGCTGGAGATCGGCACCGGCTGGGGTGGATTTGCCCTGCACGCCGCGAGCCGTTATGGCTGCCGTGTAACCACGACGACGATCTCGCGCGAGCAGTACGAGTACGCCAGGCAGCGTATCGAGGCCGCCGGTCTCGCGGACCGCGTCACGCTGTTGCTAAAGGACTACCGCGACCTCGAGGGACAATACGACAAACTGGTGTCGATCGAGATGATCGAGGCAGTCGGCCATGAGTACCTGGATACATACTTTGCGAAATGCGCCGGGCTGCTCAAGCCGGAAGGCATGATGCTGTTGCAGGCCATTACCGTAGCCGACCAGCGGTACCGCGCCGCGTTGAAGTCCGTCGATTTCATCCAGCGTTACATATTTCCGGGCGGCTTTCTGCCATCGGTAACAAGCATGCTGCACGCGGCGACGAAGTCTTCCGACATGCGCCTGTTTCATCTCGAAGACATCGGGGCACACTATGCGCGGACACTTGAGTGCTGGCGTGACAGGTTTACCCGGCAGATTCGCAGGATTCGTGCAATGGGTTACTCCGACAGTTTCCTGCGTATGTGGAACTATTACTACTGTTACTGCGAAGGCGCGTTCCTGGAACGCGCGATCGGCAATGTCCAGATGCTGCTGGTACGGCCCGATTGCCGCCGGGATCCGGTCGTACCCTCGCTGGCCGGGAAACTCGTGCCTAGGGAGTTGCCCGCCTTGCCGTCAGGGACCTGAATGCGGCGAGCGCGCGTTCGCGAGATTCCTGCAGATCCACGACGGGTGCCGGATAGGTCTCACCAGGCACGACGCCACATTCCTGAAGAACCTGCGGCGGTGCTTCCCAGGGCGCGTGAACGTATTTCTCCGGAAGCAGCGCCAACTCCGGAACGTAACGGCGTACGTAGGTTCCGTCCGGATCGAACTTTCGTCCTTGTGTGACGGGATTGAAGATGCGGAAATACGGCGCTGCATCGGCGCCGCAGCCCGCAATCCATTGCCAGCTTGCACTGTTGTTGGCGAGATCGGCATCGACCAGGGTGTCCCAGAACCAGCGTTCGCCCTGGTGCCAGTGCAGCAGCAGATTCTTGACCAGGAATGAGCCGGTGATCATGCGGACCCGGTTGTGCATGTAGCCTGTGCGCCAGAGTTCGCGCATCCCCGCATCGACGATCGGATAGCCGGTCTCGCCCCGCTGCCAGAGGCGTAATGCCACGGGGTCATCGCGCCACGGAAAGCGGTCGAACTTCCTTTGCAGGTTCTCATCCGGCAACTCCGGAAAGTGATACAGCAGGTTGTTCGAGAACTCGCGCCAGACGAGTTCGCGGCGGAAATGTTCGATGTCCTCTGCCGGCGCGGTACTGTGATGCAGGGTGTTGATCGCGTGCCAGACCTGCTGCGGTGAAACCTCCCCGTAGTGCAGGTGCGGTGAGAGACGCGAGACGTTTTGCCGCGCCGGAAAGTTGCGGCCTTCGCGGTAGTTGCTCAGCCCGCGCTCAAGAAATGCCCGCAGCCGCTCACTCGCACCCTGTTCCCCTGGCGTCCAGCTGCACTGCATCTCTTCGTACCAGGGGACGTCCGGCAACAGGCCGAGATCCGTGAGCGGGGTCTGCGCTGGATACTCGAAGGTCTTGAAACTGGCGGGAGCCTCCAGTGGAACCCTGGGTTCGGGACCGTTCCCCAGGCAGCCGTTCCTGTAGAAAGGCGTAAACACCTTGTAGGGCGTACGGTCTGTCTTGGTGACGTTCATGGGTTCGAACAGCAGTGAGCCGTTGAAACTCCGAAGCGTGCACCCTCGGGCGGCGAGCTCCGAACGAATGGCTTCGTCGCGCGATCTGCGCCAGGGCTCGTAGCAACGGTTCCAGTACACCGCCTGTGCACGTGTTTCAGCGACAAGGTGAGGAATGATCGTGCCCGCATTGCCGCGGAAAAACCTGAGCGCATCGCCCAGACTTTTGTTGAGTGCGGTGAGGCTCTCATACAGCCACCATTTGCCGGCGGCACCGGGCGCCCACACGCCGGCGTTGACTTCGTCGAGTATGTACACTGGCAACAGCGGGGCATCGGACGCCACCGCCGCCAGCAGTGCCGGGTTGTCCGCAAGGCGCAAATCCTGGCGAAACCACAGGATGACAGGTTTGCTGTTGCTCACTTCGGGGCCGGTCTCCGCATCCTGACGTCTGGCTGCAAAATACTGCGGTCAATCCCCGCAGATTTTGGCATCATGCAAGGAACTCGCAGTGTACGGACCCGAACGTCCGTATTGTCAGAAGAACAGTAAGAAATTGTAACAGCGAGCGAAGCGCAGACTTCGCCACGGGGGTCAGCAGTCCATGGAAGCCGCGATCGGCGTCGCCGGTATTTTTCTTTCGTTGATCCTGCTGATGGTATTCGCCTACCGCGGTGTCAGCGTCATCATCCTCGCGCCTGTCCTTGCCTTGCTGGCCGTTGTGCTGGCAGGCGATGGCGAAAAACTCCTTGCCTTTTATACCCAGGTCTTCATGTACGGAGTGCTGGGATTTGTCGTCAAGTATTTTCCGGTCTTCCTGCTCGGTGCGCTATTTGGCAGGCTCATGGACGACTCCGGGTCGGCGCGCAGGATTGCGCTGGCAATTTTTGCTTCGATGGGGCCGGCGCGCGTCATTCCGGCCGTCGTGGTGGCCTGCGGCATACTGACTTACGGTGGCGTATCCATATTTGTCGTCGTATTTGCCATCTACCCGATCGCAGCCGCCATGTTCCGCGAGGCCAACATTCCGAAGCGCCTGATCCCGGCCGCGATCGGTCTCGGCGGGGGCACGCTCACCATGACCTGCTTGCCCGGCGCCATGCAGATACAGAACATCATTCCTTCCAGCTACTTCGGCACGGACCTCTACGCCGCACCGCTGCTCGGGACCGTCTGTGGCGTACTGATGTGGGCCGGGGGCCTGCTGTGGCTGCGACGACGTTCCAGGGTGCTCGCGCTCGAAGGCTACGGAACCGGTCACCTGAACGAACCCTCGAAAGTCGATGCGGCCGGATTACCGCTGCTGCCGGTCGCCCTTGCACCGATCGTAGTGGTTGTGGGTGTCAACTACCTTTTCTCTGAACTGCTCATTCCGTCATGGGACACGAGTTACCTGGCCGAACGGGGATTCGGCGCAACGTCGGTTGATTCGTTGCGGAGCCTTTGGGCAATGATCGCCTCGATGTTCATTGCCTGCCTCGCGGTGATCGCGTTCAACCGCAAGCGTTTCTCGAATCTCAACGGGTCCCTGACCTCCGGGGCGATGAGCTCCATGCTGCCGACTTTCAATACCGGATCCGAGGTCGGATACGGCGTAACCATCGCGTCGCTTGCTGCGTTCGCGATCGTGAAGTCGGCGGTCGTTGACATCACCCCCGGCTATCCGCTGATTTCCGCATCACTCGCGGTCAACGTCATGGCTGGCATTACGGGTTCGGCGTCCGGCGGCATGAGCATCGCCCTTGCGGCGCTCGGCGATGCCTACCGGCAGATGGCGATCGATCACGGAGTCAGTCTCGAATGGATGCACCGCGTGGTCGCGATGTCCTCGGGCGGGCTCGACACGTTGCCGCACAATGGCGCCGTCATCACAATGTTCATTATCTGTGGCCTCACCCACCGCCAGTCGTATGCCGACCTCGGCATGGTCACGCTGGTCATTCCCTTCTCGACCGTAATTGTGACCACGACCCTGCTCAGTGCCTTCGGGACGTAAGTCCGGCAACCGATTTTTTCTGCGGAAAGTGTCTATATCAAAGGCCGATCGCACGGCATAGTATTGAACGCTCGCAAGTATCTGTTCATCAAGGTAATTTATTGCATATGGATATGACCCGCCTGCGCCGTCCCGGCGCGTCCGCCTTTGCCGCCCTGCTGTTGATTGCCCTGGTATTCATGCCCGGAGCGGGCCGTGCCGGCGAATCCGCGCTGAATCTGGACGCCTACCGCGGGCAGGTCGTGCTGCTGGATTTCTGGGCCTCCTGGTGTGTGCCCTGCCGTCGTTCCTTTCCCTGGATGAACCAGATGCAGCAGAAGTATGGCGGGCAGGGGCTGGTCATCATCGGCGTCAATATGGATGCAAGCAGCAGTGACGCAGAATCGTTTCTACAGGACTATCCGGCGCAATTCACGATCGTGTCAGATCCCGATGGCGCGCTTGCACGGCAGTTCGAGGTGGAAGCCATGCCGAGTTCCTACCTCATCGGCCGGGATGGCGTCATTGCCAGCCGGCATCTCGGTTTCCAGGTAAGACTGGCGGACGAGTACGAAGCAACCATCCGCGAAGTTCTGCTTTCGCAAAAGGAGTAATGGAATGCGCAGATTGGTAACGGCGCGATTATCTGCTGTGGTGTTTTGCCTTGCGGCAGCTGCAAGCGGCTGTTCGTCCATGGGCGTGGAACCCTGGGAGCGCGATGTGCTCGCAAAGGAAGAGATGCAGTTGACGACTGACCCGGTCGAGGCCGGGATCGACGATCACATCTACTTCAGCAAAGAAGCATCGAGTGGCGGACGCGGCTTTGGCGGCGGCGGCTGCGGCTGTAACTGAAAGAGAGAGAAATCAGATGTCGAAACAGAATTCGCGTTCCATTGCCGCATCACTCGCGACAGCGGCCTGTTCATTGCTGGGCACATCGACAGTTGCACCCGTGCAGGCGCAGGAGGAACCGGGCTGGGATTTCAACACGGCACTCCTTTACTACGGAGAGAGCGATGGCCGGGTGCAGGACTTCAGCCTCAACGTACTGGCCAACCGGGCATTCGTCGACGACCGAATCCTGTCGCTCGGTCTTACCGTTGACTCCCTGACCGGTGCTACACCGAGCGGCGCACTGCCCTTTGACGGACCTCAAACGTTCACGCGGCCATCCGGGAAAGCCGTCTACACGACATCGGCAAACGAGATTCCCTTGGACGACAGTTTTCTCGATACACGCGTCGCACTCACTGCCGGATGGGCGCAACCGTTCGCGCGCCTGTATACATTTAACGCCGGCTTAAGTGCTTCCAAGGAATACGATTATGTCCATATCGGCGGGAACGCGGGCTTGTCGCGCGATTTCAACAAGCGGAACACCACGCTGTCGCTCGGCCTCGCTTACGCACAGGACAGCCTGAATCCGGAGGGCGGTACACCCGTGCCGTTGTCGCCCATGCTGGATGTCGGCGATCTCTCGAACCGGATGGGTGATCAGGACAAGGATGTGGTGGACGTGGTCCTTGGCCTGACGCAGGTCGTGAACCGCAACCTGCTGTTCCAGTTCAACTACTCCTTGAGCCAGTCCAGCGGCTACCTGAACGACCCGTTCAAATTCCTGAGCCTTGTCGATCCGGTCAGCGGCGACCCGGTGAGTCACACGCCGGCACCGGGAATATCCGGTCCGTCGCATGAGTACCGCTTCGAAAGTCGCCCGGATGAACGAACGAAGCATAGCGTTTACGGCCAGGCAAAGTATTACATGAGCGGCAAGGTTCTGGACCTGTCGTACCGTTACATGACGGATGACTGGGAAATCGATTCACATACGCTGGACGCACGTTACCGCTGGCCTCTCGGTGACAGGCGTTACCTCGAGCCGCACGTGCGCTGGTACACGCAGACGGCTGCGGATTTCTACCGCATCAGTCTCGTCGATGGCGCAGCGCCGCTCGAGTTTGCATCTGCCGACTATCGGCTTGGCGAATTCGATGCAATCACCGTCGGTATGAAGTATGGCTGGAAAACCCGTTCGGACAACGAGATGAGCGTACGGCTCGAGTACTACATGCAGGACGGCACCGCGCCATCAGACCAGATCATCGGCAACCAGGCCGGGCGCGATCTGTATCCGGATCTGGATGCCATCATTGCGCAATTCAGTTATCGCTTCTGAGGTCTCACTGACCATGCGAGCCGGCGATCCTCGCAAGCCACAACTGCGTCGCGCGGCAGGCTACTACCAGGGCCAGTTCCAGGCCATGGGAAGTCCCTGCGAGGTCCTCGTCGATACCAACCACGAGAAACTCGCACGAAAGTTGTTGCAGACCGTCGCCGCCGAGGCCTGGCGCATCGAGGACAAGTTCAGCCGCTACCGGACCGGCAACATCGTCTCAACGATCAACGAAAGCGATGGAAAGTCTGTGGCTGTGGACGACGAAACCGCGAACCTGCTGGACTACGCTGCGACCCTGTACGAACTCAGCGAACACAGGTTCGACGTCACCTCGGGAGTCCTGCGGAAAATCTGGGTGTTCGACGGCAGTGACCGGGTGCCAAGCGCTGAGAGCGTCCGGCAGATCATGGACTCGATAGGCTGGCACCGTGTCTCGTGGCAGCGCCCGCGAATACGCCTGCAACGCGGCATGCAGATCGACCTGGGTGGCATCGGCAAGGAATACGCAGTAGACCGGGCCGCAGCGCGGATATCGCCGCTAGCTACATGCCCCTGCCTGATCAACTTTGGCGGTGACCTCGTGGCGACAGGCGATGTGCGCCAACCGGATGGCTGGCAGGTTGGCATCGAGGCGCCGGATCAGGCAGGCGCCGCGCAAAAGCTCATTGCACTGCGAACCGGGGCACTTGCCACCAGTGGAGATTCACGCCGCTTCCTGCTGAAGGACGGCGTCCGTTACAGCCACATACTGAATCCACTGACGGGCTGGCCGATCGAGGGCGCCCCTGATTCAGTCACGGTAGCCGCGGACTCTTGCACCCAGGCCGGAACGCTGACAACGCTTGCCATGCTCAATGGCCCGGAGGCCGAGGCGTTTCTGCAATCGCAAAACGTGCAGTACTGGTGTCTGCGAGCTACCCGCACTGTCCCCTAGCACTTTGTTGAAAAAGGGCTGTCCTGCTGTTTTTCAACAGCCTGCTAGTTCGTGGCGCTTTCTTCCGTTGTTATCGCCTTGTCCAGGTCACCGAGGTGGCTGCGGAGTGCTACCGCCCACTTTCGAATGATGCGGTCCGCTTCCGCCTTGTTGGTGACGCTGTTTGCCATGGTGGCGAAGCCACCCCTGTCAGCCGCCTGCGGATCGATGACTCGCGCGATGATCTCGCCCGTCGCTGAATCGAACAGCTCCATGTACAGAGTCATCTCGCCTGCCGAGGTGACGAACTGGCGATTGCGGCTGGCGGTATCGATATCGGGTGCGGTTACGTCGAGATTGAGGATTGCCGGCCGCACAACAAGGACATCTTCGCCGGCTACGTCGACGATGGGATAACCGCCCTCTTCCTGGAGTTCCTCGGTAAATACCTTCCTGAACTCGTCAGCAAGGAGTGTCTTGATTCTCTCCATGTCCTTGGCGTCCACACGACCGCTGAGTGACGATGCATCGCGGTTGTAGTCCCGCTCCCAGTTTTTCTTGAACGCCACGTAGCAATCCAGCAACGCGACTTTGGTATAACCATCGAGGGTTGCGCCCGGCCGCGCATAAACCACCCTGGCCTTGGTGTCCTTCATCAGCACCAGGCCCTCCGGAGTGGTCTCCGGAATTTCTTCCTTGGCGACGGCAGAAAGCGCAAGCGTTAACACGCCGATCAGGCAAAGAATCAATTGGTTTGTGTTTTTCGCTCGCATGGTATTTCTCCGACCGCTCAGGCTTCGGCGGTCATATTGTTGTTGAAAAGTTATATTTTGCTGCCGGCCCAACATGGAGGCAACTGACATTATAATAGCAGGATGAGCAAAATCCTTGGCATTTCCGGCAGCCTTCGCAGCCGCTCGTTCAACACGGCCTTGTTGCGCACGGCCCAGGCGCTGGTGGGCGACGATGTTCAACTGGAAGTCGTTACGCTCGCCGGCATCCCGCTCTACGACGGTGACCTGGAGCAGCGCGAGGGCATCCCGCCTGCGGTAAGCGCACTGAAAGATCGCGTCGTCGCCAGTGACGGCCTGTTGCTGGCCACGCCCGAGTACAACAACGGCATTCCCGGCGTGTTCAAGAACGCGATCGACTGGCTGTCGCGTCCCGCGAGCGATATCCCTCGAGTGTTCGGCGACCGGCCGGTCGCCGTCATCGGGGCATCGCCGGGCGGCTTCGGCACGATATTGTCGCAAAACGCCTGGTTACCGGTGCTTCGTACGCTGGGAGCGCGCCAATGGTTCGGCGGCAGGCTGATGGTTTCCAGGGCCGGCAAGGTGTTCGACACCGACGGCAAGCTGCAGGACGAGGAAATCCGCAAGCGCCTGGCGGATTTCCTTCAAGGTTTCGCGGGATTTGTCGCCGAGACAGCGCGTCGATCACGCTGATACCGGATCAGGGTTTTCCCTGGCATTGCTGCTATTCCAGGCATGTCTTTTCCTGTCAGTCGTTGTTCCGGCCTTCCCCCAATGTGACCGGCGCCGGCGTTACAGCGGCTGCCGACGGCCGTTTACCAGTGGCCAGCGCGACACCGAGGAACACGACCAGACAGGCGGCAACCATTCCTGCGCTGACAGGCTCGTGCAAGAACATCAGCCCCCATATCATGCCGAATACCGGCACGAGATAAGTGACCGTTATCGCCTTTGCCGGACCAATGCGCGCAATCAGGCGGAAATACAGGGCGAATGCAATGCCGGTGCACACTACGCCGAGCGCGGCCGCGCTGTACCAGCTGGCGGCACTCGGCATTTCTTCCGGCCAGTACAGTACAGCCAGCGGCAGCAGCAGCAGTGCCGCGGTGATCTGCGATCCGGTTGCATTGGTCAGGGCCGGCGAACCGGCGAGTTTCTTCTTGGTGAAATTTGCGGCCACCCCGTAGGACAGGGTAGCCACCAGGCAGGCGGCTGCCGCGACAACCGCTCCCTCGACGTTGACTGACATCCTGTCCCAGACCAGCAGGACGACACCGGCAAATCCGAGCGCAAGGCCGGCACATTGCAGCGGTCGCAGTTTGTCGCGGAGCCAGACGTAACCGACGAGCGCAGCGAACAACGGAGCGGTCGCATTCAATACCGCCGCAGTACCCGCGCTGACAGACAGCGTTGCGTAGGCAAAAAGAACAAAGGGCAAAGCTGAGCTTGTGATCCCGAGCAAGGTCAGCGGCAACACCAGCGGCAAAAGGTTCCGCACGCCGCCACGCCAAAGCAGGATGGCCACCAGGAACAGTGCTGCGATTCCAACCCGGAGTTCGACGAGTGCAAATGGCCCGAACTCGGGTGTCGCAATGCGCATGAACAGGAACGAGGCGCCCCAGATGGCTCCGAGCAGAATCAGTTCGATCAGGTCACGACGCGTCATTTGCCGCCTGCCGGGATGAGCGATGGGAACTGACAGGATGTGCCATACAGGCCTGGAAGACGATTCGGCTGGACCGGTGAGCTAACCCCCGGCAAGCGCCCCGACAATGAGAAAGGGCTCGGTACCCGATGCAACGGCCGGTGGCAGGATTGCATCAGGCGATATATCGGACAGGTCCTCGCCGCAAGCGAAGAATCTCACGTAGGCGCGGCGTTTCTGCGTCTGTTGGTCGCGCGTCGTGCCACGCAGCATCGGAAAACGTAACTCCAGTGCGTCCAGCAGTTTTCTTTGCGTCACCGGCGCTGAGACTTCGAGCTCCACCAGCCCCTCGGTCCTGGTCAGCCGGCGCAGCGGTGCCGGCAACTGCACCCTGATCACGACAGCGTCTGCACCTCGACCGACAATACCGACGGCAAATGACCGGCGATCGCTTGCCAGCTGTTGCCATCGTCGGCGGAGGCGTAGACCTGGCCACCGGTCGTGCCGAAATAAATTCCGCAAGGATCGTGCCGATCGACCGACATGGCATCGCGCAAGACGTTGACGTAGCAATTCTTCTGCGGCAGTCCTTTTGTCAGGGCCTTCCATTCATTGCCGCCCTTGCGGCTTCGGTAAACGCGCAACTTTCCCTCCGGCGGATAGTGTTCGGAATCGCTCTTGATCGGCACCACGTAGATCGTGTCCGGATCATGCGCGTGCACCGCAATTGGAAAACCGAAGTCCGTCGGCAGGTCACCGCTGATCTCGTACCAGTTGGCACCGGCATCGTCGCTTCGCATCACGTCCCAGTGTTTCTGCATGAACAGCACGTCTGGCCGATCCGGATGAGACGCTATGCGATGCACGCAATGCCCGACCTCGGCCGTCGGATTCGGTATGTACTGTGACACTAGGCCCTTGTTGCTCGGCTGCCAGGTCTTGCCGCTGTCCTCGCTGCGAAACACGCCGGCTGCCGATATCGCAATCGTCATCCGCTTCGGCCGTGACGGATCGAGCAGTATGGTGTGCAGGCACATGCCGCCCGCGCCGGGTGACCACTGCGGGCCGGAGCCGTGCTGGCGCAGGCCGGGTAATTCATCCCATGATTTGCCGCCATCCCTTGTACGAAAAAGTGCTGCGTCCTCGACCCCGGCATAGACCGTGTCGGGATCGTCGAGAGAGGGCTCGAGATGCCATACGCGCTTGAACTCCCACGGCTTGAGCGAGCCGTCATACCACTGGTGCTGGCCGGCTTCGCCCTTGTACTTGAATTCATTGCCGACGGCTTCCCAGGTCTTTCCGCCGTCGTTCGATCGCTGCATTACCTGGCCGAACCATGAGCTGGTCTGCGAGGCATAGAGACGATCGGAATCGGCCGGAGAACCGGTCATGTGGTAAATTTCCCAGCCCGCAAAGTGCGGGCCGTCGATTTTCCAGGATTGGCGCTTTTTGCTGGAGGTCAGGATGAACGCACCTTTCTTGGTCCCGACCAGTACCCGTACCCCTTTCATCGCGTCCTCCTCGCTGTGTTAGGCCCGCCGCATTGCAAGCCCGGAGTATACTCTGGCAACAGCCCGCTTCGTCACCGCGCCCACAACGCGTGCCGGGCATACCGACGATGCTCATGACTGACCTATCCCGCGACGAAATCCTGCGCTACAGCCGGCACCTGGTGATGCCGGAAGTCACGATCGAGGGCCAGCAAAAACTGAAAAATGCCCGGGTCCTGTGCGTGGGCGCGGGCGGGCTGGGATCGCCCCTTACGCTGTACCTGGCCGCTGCCGGCGTGGGCACACTCGGGATCGCGGAATTCGACCGGGTCGATCTCACCAACATCCAGCGGCAGATACTCTACTCAACGTCGGATGTGGGGCGGCCGAAACTGCTTGCGGCTTCCGAAAGACTGTCGCAACTGAACCCGGACATCGACATCGTCTGCCACGACCTGCGATTGAGCAGCGAAAACGTAATGGACACTGTCGCGCCCTACGATATCGTCGTCGACGGTACCGACAACTTCCCGACCCGCTACCTGGTCAACGACGCCTGCGTGCTGTCCGGAAAGCCGAACGTGTACGGCAGTATCTTTCGCTTCGAAGGCCAGGTCAGCGTCTTCGATGCAAGCCGCGGACCCTGCTACCGTTGCCTGTTTCCGGAACCGCCGCCTCCAGGCGCCGTGCCTTCCTGCGCCGAAGGCGGAGTGCTTGGCGTGTTGCCGGGCATCATCGGCAGCCTGCAGGCGCTCGAGGTGATCAAGCTGATCCTCAATACGGGACAACCCCTCATTTCGCGGCTGGTGCTGTTCGATGCGCTCGCTTTCGAGTTTCGCGAAGTGAAACTCAGGAAGGATGAGGATTGCGTCATTTGCGGCGCAAATCCCTCGATTTTTGCACCCGTGGACTACGAAGCATTTTGTGGCGGCGCGGGCAGCTCCGTGCCAACGTCGGAATCCGTACCCAGCATTACCGTAGAGGAATTCGTATCCCAGCGCGACTCCGGTGCCATCGGCGAACTGATCGATGTACGCAATCCGCACGAGTATGAAATCGTATGCGTGCCGGGCGCACGCCTGATTCCGCTGCCGGACCTTGCCGCAAGACTGCATGAACTCGACGCGTCACGTCCTTACGTCATCACCTGCCATCGCGGGCCGAGGAGCATACAGGCCTATCACCTCCTGCGGAGCTCCGGTTTCACGCGGTTGCGGGTTCTCGACGGCGGAGTCGATGCCTGGGCGGCGCGTATCGACCGGTCGATGGCGCGTTACGGCTGATTGTACTTTTGGGAAAGAGCATGAAGCTTCGTGCACACCTGATGTTGCTCAACGGCTTGCTGATAGCGAATTCCGGCCTGACGGCAGATTTCGACTCCGGACTGGAGGCCTATAGCACCGGTGATTACGAAACGGCACTGGCCGAATGGACGCCGCTGGCCGAACAGGGGCATGCTGGCAGCCAGTTCGGCCTCGGTTCCCTGTACGCAAACGGTTGGGGCGTGCCACTCGACGATGCCAAGGCGCTCGAGTGGTACCAGCGCGCCGCGAACCAGGGTCACGCGGAAGCCCAGTACAGCATCGGTGTGATGTACCAGAACGGATGGGGCGTCGAGCAGAGCGATGCCGAAGCGCTGAAATGGATACAGCAGGCTGCCGACGGCGGTTTCCCGCCGGCGCATCGCACTCTCGGCGACATGTATGCCGGTGGTTTCGGCGTAACGCCCGATCCTGTGCAAGCCTGCAAGTGGTTTGCCACGGGCGAAGCACTGGGCGATTCCGAATCGAGTTTCGATCGCGGCGACCTGGAAATGCACATGTCGGCAGGCGACATAGCAACCGCATCGGCGCTCGCCAAATCCTGGCTGGACGATTTTCGCACCCGGCACCCGGACTACGACTGGCCGGACGAGTAGCGGCCGGGCCACCGTGAGGTAGCGCCGGCCGGCCGCCCGAAAAAAAACCTGCCGTTTGGCGATTGATTTCCCTGTCCGGGCACGTCTACCCGACATGACTACACGAAGCCGCCGGCTTTGGCTGCCCGGCATTTTTCGCCGCATGTCCGCCACAGGCCGTTCCGACCTGCAATTGTCCGTGGTTATTCCCGTCTGTAACGAGGCC
>DATICC010000449.1:0-3355 GCA_035457045.1 Woeseiaceae bacterium
CCGCTCCCGCAAGAGAAGAACGCGATATCCGGCCCTGGGCTGTGTCCGCCGAGGATTTGCTCCGCAAACTGCGGGTGGAATCGGCGCTTGGCCTGTGCGACACCGAGGCCCGGTCGAGGCTTGGGCGGTACGGGCAGAATCAGCTGCAAGCCATGCCCCGCAGAACTGTGCGGTCCATGCTCGTCGACCAGGTAAGGAGCGTCGTCGTTGTCATGTTGATCGCCGCGGCTGCCTTGTCCATGGCTTTTGGCGATACCGCCGAGGGACTGGCGATCCTGGTCGTCGTGCTGATCAACGCGGCGATCGGCTTCGTCACAGAGCGGCACGCTGTCCGGTCGATGGAGGCACTGCGGAAACTCGGCCGGGTCGACACGCTCGTTCGCCGGGACGGGCATATCGTTCGATTGCCAGCGGAACAGCTCGTACCGGGTGACATGGTGCTGCTCGAAGGCGGCGACGTAGTCACGGCGGACCTGCGGGTGATCGAATCGTCGCGACTGCAGGCAGATGAATCCACCCTGACCGGCGAATCGGTGCCGGTTGCGAAGCAGCCGCAGGCGCTGCCCGTTGAAACACCGTTGGCGGAACGCAGCAACATGTTGTTCAAAGGTTCTGCAGTGGCCCGCGGCGCGGCAACGGCGCTCGTCGTCGGGACTGGGCTCGCCACGGAGCTCGGCAAGATCTCGCAGCTGGTCTCAACCGCGAAGCCCCAGGTGACGCCGCTCGAGCGGCGCCTCGATGCACTCGCAGTGCGCCTCGCATGGGCGGTGCTGCTGATTGCCATACTGTTGGTCGCCGCCGGCGCGCTGGTCGGTCGCGATACGCTTCTTGCCATCCAGGTCGGAATCGCACTCGCCGTTGCCGCAATTCCGGAAGGCCTGCCGATCGTCGCCACCATTGCACTGGCGCGCGGCATGTGGCGCATGTCGAAAAGGAATGCGTTGATTGCACGACTTTCGGCGGTGGAGACGCTGGGAGCCGCCAGCATCATCCTGACCGATAAAACCGGAACGCTGACGGAAAACCGCATGACCCTGACGACGTTGCATCTCGGTGACGCCGTCATAACTGTTACCGGTACCGGCCTCGGGAGCAGCGGCAGGTTTCTTGCGGGCGATGGGCCGGCACGCGAGGACCAGTTGCGGCGTGTCGACGAACTGCTGACGATCGCAGCACTGTGCTGCAATGCCGAGCTCAACGTTGCCGAATCCGGCGAGTGCGAGGTCGTCGGCGATCCGACGGAAACCGCGCTCCTGATCGCTGCCGCCAAACGCGGTTTGTATAGTCACCAGTTGCAGCTCGGGATGCCACGCATACGCGAGGAGGCCTTCGATCCGCAGACCAAGTTGATGGCGACCTGGCACCGAACGTCCGAGAGCCTGCTTCTTGCCGTCAAGGGGGCTCCGGAGGTCGTGGTCGATGCCTGCACGTCGGTACGTGCGGGACCGGCCGAAGTGGCTCTGATCGATGCGGGGCGGCAAGCCTGGCGGGACAGGGCGGCGGCGCTCGGTGCCCAGGGACTGCGCACACTTGCCGTCGCGACGAAGACGGTCCGGGACGAGGCGGAAGGGCCGGCTTCCGGACTGACGCTGCTCGGGGTTGCCGGGCTGGAGGACCCGCCGAGATCCGGTGTCCGCGATGCGATCGAACGGTGCAAGCGCGCGGGTATACGCGTGGTCATGGTTACGGGTGATCACGCCGCAACCGCGCGGCATGTTGCTACGGAACTGGGACTTGTAACGGAGGATTCCGGAACCGGGAGTTTCGTCGACGCGCGGGTCCAGCTGGTGCCGGGCGCGCCACCGCACGCCATCGACCTGATGCGTGCCAGCGTCATCTCGCGCACCTCGCCGGAGCAAAAGCTCGAGCTGATCGATCGATACCAGAAACTCGGCCATGTCGTCGCCATGACAGGGGACGGTGTCAATGACGCACCGGCCCTGAGGAAGGCGGATATCGGCGTCGCCATGGGCTTGCGCGGGACCGCGGTGGCGAGGGAAGCGGCCCACATGATCCTGCAGGATGACAACTTCGGCACCATAGCGGAGGCGGTAGCGCAGGGCCGTGCCATTTACGCGAACATTCGCAAGTTCGTTGTGTACCTGCTGTCGTGCAATATCAGCGAGATCATGATCGTCAGTATCGCCACGGTCGCCGGCGCAGCGCTGCCATTGCTGCCCTTGCAAATCCTGTTCCTGAACCTCGTCACCGATGTATTCCCGGCACTCGCACTCGGAGTCGGCCACGGGTCCGACCAGCTGATGCAGGCCAAACCGAGGCCCGCCGCCGAGCCGATCCTTACCGGGCAGCATTGGGTACGGATTCTCGTTTACGGTGCCGTCATGTCCGTCAGTGTCCTGCTGGCCATGGCTATCGCGCTGCAGTGGCTCGGCTTCGGCTACGAGCAGGCGGTAACGGTTTCGTTCACGACCCTGGCACTCGCCCAGTTGTGGCACGTATTCAACATGCGCGCACCGCAAAGTCGTCTGCTGCGCAACGAGATCGTCCGCAACCCGTGGATCTGGGCTGCACTGACGTTCTGCCTGACCATGATACTGGCAGCAGTTACCGTGCCGGGCTTGCGGCAGGTGCTGAAACTGAGCCAGTTGCCGGCAAACGGCTGGCTGCTCGTCATCATGATGAGCAGCGTGCCGATGTTGCTGGGTCCAGTCGAAAAGGTCATACGGCGGGGCGATCGCATTGCGGCAATGCAGGATTGAACCGCGTCGCTCCTCCAGGCCTTTCGCCCGACACCACGAGTTTGTTCTGCGGCATGTCTAGCCGCGCCAGAAATCCGGAGTGAACAGCAGGAATATGGTGAGCACCTCGAGGCGGCCCAGTATGCAGGCGAATGCTCCGATGAGCTTGACCGGATCGCTGACAGTGGCGAAGTTCGACGCGACTTCGCCGAGACCAGGGCCCAGGTTATTGATGCAGGTTGCGACGGCCGAGAAAGCGGTGACCTGGTCCAGCCCCAGCCACATCATGGCCAGCATCAGGACGACGAACACAAAAGTGTAAACAGTGAAAAATGCCCAGACCGCGCGAACCACGGAATCGTCTATGACGTCCGCACCGATGCGCAGAGGGCGCACCAGTCGCGGGTGAATCAGGCGTTGTATCTCGATGCCGGCCTGGCGCGTCATGACGAGGAAACGAATGACTTTCATACCGCCGGCGGTCGAGCCTGCGCAACCGCCGATAAAGCTGATGAATATGAGGAGTACCGGGAGCAGGGCAGGCCAGACCGAGAAGTCATCGATGCCGTAACCGGTCGAGGTTATCACCGAGACCACTTCGAATGCCGACAGCCGGAACGCATGCATGAGTGTCGTGTTCGTCTCGCGGAAAAGCA
>DATICC010000450.1:0-3178 GCA_035457045.1 Woeseiaceae bacterium
ACCGCCGACGCAAGGCCATCCTCCCGTTATCAGCATGCTCGGGCCGATTCCGCTGCCGCTGCAACGGGCCGGCCGGGAATATCGCGCCATCTGGTACGCGGCGGTACGCCACACCGAGCTGGCCAAGGTGCAGCTGCTTGCCGACAGCCTGGTCGAGCAGGATGCGCGGCAATCCTTTGCCCTGCTGGCGTCATCCATGGCGGTCAACAGCGTGCTCCTTTTCGGCGACCGGGAGGCATGGACCCATCCGCTGGTGCGGGTGCATTCGAGTTGCCTTACCGGCGATGTGTTCGGCTCGCAGCGTTGCGAGTGTGGTCCGCAGTTCGTCTCGGCGATGGAGCGCATCGACGGTGACCGCGAGGGCGGGATCATTGTTTACATGGCGGGCCACGAGGGGCGTGGCATCGGCCTCTGGGCCAAGGCTGCGACCTACCTGCTGCAGGATGCCGGCGAGAACACCTACGAGGCCAATCGCTCGCTCGGCCTGCCCGATGACTCGCGCGATTTCAGCGACGCCGCGGTGCTGCTCAAGTACTTCCTTGGCGGCAAACCCTTTCGTTTCCTGACCAATAACCCGAAAAAGGTTGCCGACCTCGAAGCGCAGGGAATGCAGGGCATCACCCAGATCAAGCACGTCACGGGTGTCACGGAAGCCAACCGGCGTTACCTGACCGCAAAACGCGATTGGGGTCACCTGCTGGAAGCGGACGATCTCGCCAGGGATTGATCCGGTTATTGCCGCCACAGGCGCGTGTTCGGCGGCCGTTCCTCGAAGTCCGAACGAAATGGATTGATGTCCAGTCCGCCGCGCCGGTTGTAGCGTGCATACACCGTAAGCTGCCCGGGTGTGCAGCGGGTCTTCAGGTCTACGAATATTTGCTCGACGCAAGCCTCATGAAATGCTTGGTGATCGCGATACGACACCAGGTACTCAAGCAGCGCGCCGCGATGAATCTTCGGACCACGATAGGAGATCAGGATGCTGCCGGTATCCGGTTGTCCGGTGACTGGGCACAGACTGCGCAACAAATGCGAGTGCAGGCTCTCGGACACCACGGAGCTCGATTCCAGGCGCAGCAGGTTCGCGTCGACCGTCGCCGCGCCGAAATGTGCCGGTTCATTATCGATGCACAGACCCGGCAGGACCGAAACGGAGCAGCTCGCGGAATCGCTGTCCGTTCTCAGGCTCACGGCGACGGCGCAGCCTGCGCAGGTTTCCAGGTCCCGCGCGATGAGCTCGCGCACGGTTGCGGCAGACGGATGGCGAGTCGCAGCCAGCGAGTTCAAGTAGAGCTTCAAAGACTTGGACTCGATGAGTTTCGGTGAGCTCGCCGGAACACGAATTTCCGCAACGGCAACCACCGGTCTTCCCTGCAGGTCGAGCCAGGACAATTCCCAGGCATTCCACAGGTCCTCACCCTGGAAGGGCACCGCGGCGCCGATGCCCAGGTCCTGCCGTGCCGCATCGCGCGATACCGCGTACAGTACCTCCGGGGCATAGTCGCGCGGACTGGGCGTGGCCCGGCCTAACGGGATTTCTCTGGATTTACGCATAATCGTGGCGACGGCGGGCGTCGGACATATCCTCCCGCGAATCCCGGTGGAAAAGCGGCAGTCCCTGCACAGGCGGCTAGTGTAATATAGCGGCCATTTTTTTGACCCCGGACGGCACCCTTGTTGCAGCTACTGACCAACGCCCGCGTTTTTGCGCCGGAAGATCGTGGTGTACAGCACCTGCTGATCGGAGGCGGGCGCATACTTGCCATGTCGGGCAACCGCGACGATCTCGCATCAAAAAACGCGGCCGTGATCGATATCGCCGGGCGCCGGCTGATACCAGGGTTCATCGACGGCCACGCGCACGTAACCGGCGGGGGCGGGGAGTCCGGATTCGCCAGCCGCGTGCCGCCGCAGCCGCTTGGCCGTTTTACGACCGCCGGCGTCACCACGGTCGTCGGTGTGCTGGGAACGGACGATACGACTCGCGATACCCGCTCCCTGCTGGCGCAAACCCGCGCGCTGCGCGAGGAGGGGCTCGGCGCATGGTGCCACACCGGCGGTTATCACCTGCCGCCGGTCACGCTGACCGGAAGCGTTCGCGACGACATTGTTTTTCTCGATCCCGTGATCGGTGTCGGCGAAGTGGCGCTCAGCGATCATCGTTCAAGCCAGCCCACCCTGGACGAGTTGCTGCGTCTTGCCAGCGATGCGCACGTCGCAGGGATGATTTCCGGAAAAGCCGGCATCGTGCACCTGCATCTCGGTGACGGCAGCCGCGGACTCGAGCTGGTCCGCCAGGCACTGGACCGCAGTGAACTGCCTGGACGGGTCTTCAATCCGACGCACGTGAACCGCCGCAAGGCGCTGTTCGAGGAAGCGCTGCAACTCGCACGGCGAGGCTGCAGCATCGACATTACGGCATTCCCGGTTGATGAGGCAGAGGATGCCTGGCCGGCGCATGTTGCACTGTTGCGCTACCTCGATTCCGGCGCGCCTGCCGAGCGGGTTACCGTAAGTTCCGACGGCGGCGGTTGCCTGCCGGTGTTCAACGACCAGGGTGAGATCACCGAAATGGACGTCGGGCGGCCATCCATGCTGATGCAGACACTGCAGGACCTCTTGCGGGCCGGCGCAGCGCTGCAAGCCGTGCTGCCGGCCTTCACATCCAATGTCGCCGCGCTGCTCAGGCTGCACGACCGGGGCCACGTCGCGCCGGGCCGCCAGGCGGATATCGTCGTACTCGGCGACAATGATTGCATCGACGATGTAATGGTGGCCGGCATCTGGCACGTGCGCGGCGGCAGCCAGCAGGTATACGGACAGTTCGAACGCCAGGAGCAAAGGTAGCAAGTCACGCCATGAGTCCATCAAACGATCACCGCAATGACGCCGAGCGCGGCTACATCATTCCGATCGGCGGCGGGGAGGAAAAAGCGGGCAATCCCGACATCCTCGGCCGCTTCGTCGAGATCTGCGGCGGCCGGCGAGCGCGCATAGCGGTTATCCCCACAGCGTCGGAGCTGAAGGAGACGGGTCGCAACTACGAGAAGCTGTTCAAGAAACTCGGTGTCGATCGTGCGCAGG
Source organism: Woeseiaceae bacterium (assembly GCA_035457045.1). GTDB lineage: Bacteria > Pseudomonadota > Gammaproteobacteria > Steroidobacterales > Woeseiaceae > JAKEGN01. The sequence continues at coordinate 3,085 of DATICC010000450.1, forward strand.
CGTTGCATATCCTCACTCGCCAGGACTGCCAGGAACAGGAGCATCTCGACTACATCGAGAAGTGCGATGGTGTTTTCCTTACTGGCGGCAACCA
>DATICC010000451.1:0-3138 GCA_035457045.1 Woeseiaceae bacterium
GTTCCTGACCTGGCTGGCCGAGAAGAAGACCCGGGTCTTCGTCGTAGCGACTGCCAACGAGATCAGCTTCCTGCCGCCCGAGCTGGTGCGCAAGGGCCGATTCGACGAAATCTTCTTTGTGGACCTTCCACGAGGGACCATCCGCAGGTCGATACTGGAAATTCATCTGAAAAGTCGCGATCAGGACCCAGCACGGTTCGAGCTCGACCAGCTGGCGAAAGCGACGAGCGGTTTCTCCGGCGCGGAAATCGAGCAGGCTATCGTTTCTGCACTGTACGCGGCCCAGGCACAGCGATCCGCACTGAATTCCCGGCATATCCTTGACGAAATCCGGCGGACCCGGCCGCTTTCCGTGGTGATGGCCGAACGAATCGACGCGATTCGACGATGGGCCAAGGATCGCACGGTAGCCTGCGACTGAGCGCCGATCGCTTATGTATTTGACTTAATTGGATTTGTCGAGCGGTGTGACCGCGCCAGCGGCCGTGCTAGACTTATTTTCGACTATGGAAAAAAACAACAACAGGAACCTAGTCACCGGCGTCGATGACGACCCGACGACCGAACTCGAGATCGTGGCCCACTCGCTGCAACCGCTCGATTCGGACGGCGAACTCGAATCCGATGCAAACACGTTCAACTTTGACGGCGAAAATTCGGACCGCGGAGTCACGGCGGACAGTATTGCGTCGCTCGAGCTTGGAATACGTGAGCGCGATCAGTCAATCGCACGACTGGAATTCGATATCGAGCAACTTCGCTCGCGCTGGAATGCGCTCGATAAGGAAATCAAGGTCCGTGAAAAGCTCACGGATAACGTCAATGCCGAGCTGCGAAAGGCAAAGAACGAACTGGCGGCGACACAGAAGAAACTGCGTGACAGTCAGGCGCATGTGGAGCTGCTTGTCACCACGATCGCAGACAGTGCGAGGTCCGCAGACGAAAACACTGCACTAATCGAATCGCTGCGCGCTGCCGCCGAATTTCGCCAATCCCACATCGCCAATCTCGAACTGCAACAGGTCCGCAACGAGCAGGAAACAGGCGAATTGCGGAACAGTCTCGAAGCAATTCGCGTGGAATCCACAGTTCAGGCACAGGAGCTAGCTACCGGTGAAATCAAGCTCCGCGATACCACGGCAAAGTTGCAGGATGCAGAGCGCCGACTCAATGTTTTGTATGAACAGTTGGCCGGCAGAGATTCCGTATTAACCGCACAAACCGCCGAACTGGAAACCGTGCGCCGGCAACTGGCCGAAACCAACGAGGATTTGTCGAAACTTCGGCAGATCGGCGCTGACGGCGGCACGGCTGCTCAGGTCGCGAGCGCTGCCGGCCCCGAAGCCGGTGACGAGCAACAAAGCGGATCGTTCGCCGCCAGCAGGCAGGAGATTCGCGAACTGCAAGCGCAGCTGAGCCGGACCGAGGGCTATGCGGATGCACTGCGTATCAAGTTGCAGCAACAGAACCGGACCGCCGAAGAAGCAACCCGCGCGCGCAAGGCAACCGAAATCGTGCTGGCGGATGCCAGGCAGCAGATTGACGAGCTGGGGCAACAGCTCGACGGCGAAAAACAGTCATCTGCCGAACTGCGCGACCGGCTGGACGAGATGCATACAGAGTTCGAGGCCGAAGTTTCCCGGATCCGCTTCGAGCTGGGAGCTGCACAGCAGTCCATCGCCGACCACGAGTCGATTCATGAGCAGCTGACGGCAGACCTTTTTGAAAGCCAGAGTTTCCGGCAGGTGCTGGAATCTCAGCTCGAAAAGACGCAGGAATCCAGCGAGGCATTGCTCAAATCCCTGCGCCAGAAGATCAAACGCCTCGAACACCAGCACGAGGACGACCGGCACAAGCTGTCGAACAAGGATGGTGCGATAGCGGCATTGTTGAACGAGCTGGCAAACAGAAGTTCTACGGTCAGGACCGCGGTCGAGACGGACAATTCCATCTCCCCTGAACCGGAGGTCGAGCCGGACGTTCGACAGGACGACAGGTCCGCTGCAGACCGGATCACCCGGCTGCTGATCGGCAATGTGGATGGCCAGGAGCTGCGATTTCCCCTGTTCAAGGACAGGTTGACGATCGGGCGGACGAGGAACAACGACATTCACCTGAAGGCCCAATACATCAGTCGCCGGCATGCGCTGATCGTTACCGAGAATGACCGGACCCGGATAGTTGACTGGGGCAGCAAGAACGGTATTGCCGTCAATCAGCAGCCCGTCACCGAGCAGGTGCTGAAAAGCGGTGACATCGTCACGATAGGAAATGCGGACTTCCGGTACGAGGAGCGACCCAAGCGCTGACGCCTTTATCCGCGCCGCCTCTGACCGACACGGCGCCGCACATCGATCTGTGAGTGGAGTCACGGACTATCATCGGGATTTTCGTTAGGCTTGCGATCAGCCAGCAGTAAAACGGAATGGACTCCAACCATGCTCACCCGATCAGCGCCGAAGCAAATGGATTTGAGTGCAACACAGATACTTTCACGAAATGCCGGAAATCTGGCGGCTCGCAAGATCTGGCTCCCGAAGTTGCTGTACGACTGCCTGCCCTATTTCTACCTGGCCGCCGGCGTCGCGGCATTCCTGGCCACGCTGTACATCAGCGCATGGTTCTGGGTCCTGCCGCATTACCTGTTGTTCTCGGCCGCGTGCCTGCATTTTGCCTTCTACATTTTCCGCCGCCGCCACAAGAATGCGGCAAACAATCAGTCGCCCCCGGACCGGAACCCGCAGTCCCGCTAGTCAGCGCCCCCACTGCACCGCCGAGACATCGCACGCCGTGGCCTTGACGTCACTGTTGCCATGATCAAGGATTGACCTAACCTTGGCCCGATCGCGTTGGCACGATGCCCGAATCCATGCACGAACTGAAACAGACCCTGCTCAACGAAGTGGCGCTGTTCCTGGGACTTTTTTTAGCCGGAATCGTCCTGCTGCCTGTTGCCATCTACCTTGTTGGGCAGGCTGTCTTCGGAGACTACGGAGGACAGGGTTTCAGCGATTTTTACGCAAGCCTGCACTACGAGCTTCGGCGCGGTCAGCAGGTCACCTGGTACCTGGTCCTTTCCCCTTACCTTGGCTGGCAACTTTTTCGCCTCACGATTTACGCATTTCGCAAATTGCGAAG
>DATICC010000452.1:0-4721 GCA_035457045.1 Woeseiaceae bacterium
CGCGATTCGGGTGCCGGCGGGCTGTCGAAAAGCAGCCTGGCACCGGAAAACAGCCCTTTTTCAACATCCTGATAGAATCCGGCCATGAAATTCCCCCGCCCGCAATCGCTCAACGGCCTGATCCTGGTCGGCTTCGGGCTGGTTGCCCTGCCGTTGCTGGTGGCGGTGGTCTGGGCAATCTTCAATCTCGACCGCCTCGCCGCGCAGAGCGAGCAGTTGCTGGTCACCGGCGTGTCGACCGCAGAGAACAATCGCCTGCTGGCCGAAAACATCGCGTCCCTCGAACGGGTTTCCCGGCAATACCTGGTGCTGCGGAACCCGGACAGCCTGGCGCTCTTGCGGCAGGACCTCGCCACCCTCGAGGCAACACTCGATGACATGGCCGGCCTGGTCGAAAAAGCGGATGCGACTGCGCTGTCCACCTCGATCCGCGCCTCCGCGCGACGCGTCGTGAACACGCTGATACAGGGAACGGTGAGCGAAGAAGCGGCAGCAAACGCCATTGCCAGCTTTGCCACCCTGCGGCAGCGCGTGACGCGGCTGAACACGATCACCGACAGTTACATCGAGACCGAGCTGGTGAACATGCGCGAACGCACCCGGCATGCCCAACGGGTTTCCGCCTGGCAAACCGCCGCGCTCGTTCCCGGCACGCTGATCCTGGTGCTGTTTTTCATCCTGCTGGTCGCGAAACCGATACGCCAGATCGACCGCGCCATCCACCAGCTCGGCCGCAGCGGCTTTTCCAAACCCGTGGTTGTCACCGGCCCGACCGACCTCGAGAAACTCGGGCAACAGCTCGAGTGGTTGCGCATACGCCTGCTCGAACTTGCCCAGGAGAAGAACAAGTTCCTGCGGCACATGTCGCACGAACTGAAGACACCGCTCGCGAACATCCGGGAAGGCACCGAACTGTTGCTCGATGGCGCAGTGGGCGAACTGGACTCGCAACAGCGCGAAGTGACCGACATACTCCGGCAGAACGGACTGAAACTGCAGCAGCTGATCGAAAACCTGCTGAGCTTCAGTGCCTGGCAGAGCAAGAACGAGGTCCTGACACTCAGCGATTTTCCCTTGCGTGCGCTGGTCATCCAGGTCGCCAAGGCCCAGCGACTCGCCTTGAAAGCGGCACAGATCCAGTTGCGGCTCGACATCGCCGATATCGTCGTCACCGCCGACCGTGACAAGATGCGCACCGTACTGGACAACCTTATGTCGAACGCCGTGAAATTCACGCCGCGGGGCGGGGTGATCACGATACGCGCGCAGCGCAACGCCAGCAGTTTTGTGCTCGAGTTCGCGGATTCGGGACCGGGGATTCCCGAAGATGAAAGCCCAAGGATTTTCGAGGCATTCTTCCAGGGCACGACCGAACAGGGCGGGCACATCGCGGGCACCGGCATAGGGCTGTCGGTGGTACTGGAGTGCATACAGGCCCACGATGGCTCCGTAGAATTGGTGAACTCGAAGGAATTCAGCGGCGCGCACTTCCGCATCCACATTCCGCAAAAGCGAAAGACCGAACAAGCGAGGATCGCTGCGAATGCATAAGGTACCGACCCGATACCGCAGAAACCCCGCGACGCCACTGCTGGCTGTCGCTCTGGCCACTGCATTGACCGCCGGCTGCACGCAGACGAAGAACTGGCTGCAGGGGCGCAAGACGGCGGATGCGGAACCGGTGATCCTCGGCGCGCCGGAGACGAATCAGTACATCAACGAGATCTACCGGCTGGTCAGCGGCGATCCGGCAACGCAGGCAGAGATTTATGCCGACTCGAGCGCCGCAGCGCAACTGACGCCGGATCCTTCCACACGGCTGCGTTTCGCCCTGGTCTTGGCGACGCCGGGCCATGCGGGCGCCGACCCTGCCGCGGCGCAGACGATATTGCGCGAGTTACTTGCACAGCAGGAACTCATGACCCCCGGCGAGATCTCGCTGGCCACCATCAGCCTGCGGCAGGTGGAGGAGCAGATCATGCTGGGCGCCGAGACCAACCGCCTGCGATCCGAGAACAGCCGCGCGGCCAGCACCGAGGAAGCGGCTGTCGCGCAGCGCATGGCGGACATCGAGGCGGAAAACCGCCGCCTGAGAGAATCCCTCACGGAGGCCGAAGCCAAGCTCGAAGCAATCACGTCCATCGAGCGATCGATACGCGAGCAGTAATTTCGCCGCGGCGTCACATTAATATGTAAAATTCGTGTTCAACACGAATCGAAGACCTGAACCATGTCGACAAAACCCAATACCTCCAAGGGCAAGATCCTGCTGGTCGATGACGATCCCGGCCTGCTGCGCCTGCTCAGCATTCGCCTGCGCGCCGAGCAGTACGAGGTCGAGGCCGTGGAGAGCGCCGAGAATGCCCTCGCCGTGCTGCACCGCTTTCGCCCGGACCTGGTGATCACCGACCTGCGCATGGACAAGATGGACGGCATCGGGCTCCTCAAGGAGCTGCAGTCACGTTCGCCGGGCCTGCGAGTCCTGATCATCACGGCCCACGGCACCATACCGGACGCGGTACTGGCGACCCAGAGCGGTGCTTTCGGCTTCCTCACCAAACCGATCGACAAGGACGAATTGATGAGCACGGTCGAGCGCGCGATGAAGATCTCCGGCTCGACCGAAGTCGACGACGACTGGGCCGCGGAAATCATCACGCGCAACCCGGCCATGAAGGAAATCCTGGCGCAGGCGAAAATGGTCGCGGCAACGGATGCGCGCGTGCTGATCACCGGTGAGTCTGGCACCGGCAAGGAGATTCTGGCCCAGGCCATCCATCGCGCCAGTCCGCGCCGGAGCATGCCTTTCGTTGCCATCAACTGCAGCGCGATGGCGGAGAACCTGCTCGAGTCCGAACTGTTCGGCCACGAGAAAGGCGCCTTCACCGGCGCGACGCGCAGTCATAAGGGTCTGTTCCAGTCCGCCGAGGGAGGCACCCTTTTGCTGGACGAGATCGGCGACATGCCGATGCGACTGCAGGTCAAGCTGCTGCGTGTACTGCAGGAGCACCAGGTGCGTCCGGTCGGCAGCACCGACGCATTGCGCGTCGATGTGCGCGTTATTTCGGCGACGCACCGCAATCTGCAGGAGATGATGCGCGAGGGCAATTTTCGCGAGGACCTGTACTACCGCCTGAATGTCGTCGGCATCCGCATGCCGCCGCTCGATGAGCGCCGCGAGGATATTCCCCTGCTGGTGTCGCATTTCCTGCAACAGATCGCCAAAGAGGCCGGCCAGGAACGCAAGGTGTACGCACCGGAAGCCGTCGAACTTTTGGTCACGGCCGAATGGCCGGGCAATATCCGGCAGCTCTACAACATCGTGCGGCAGAATGTCGCATTGTCGCGTTCACCGGTGATCAGCGGCGAACTGGTGCAGTCATCGCTTGGCGAGCACGGCGGCAAGCTCGCAAGTTTCAGCGAAGCGCGCGACGAGTTCACGCGCAATTACCTGTCGCAGATCCTGCAGATCACCATGGGCAATGTGAGCCAGGCCGCGCGCCTTGCGAAACGCAATCGCACGGATTTCTACAAACTCCTGTCCCGCCACGAGCTCAACCCCGACTCTTTCAAAACCCGTTGAGTTCGGGCAGCACCCTTGCAGGAGCCTGCATTGCAGGCGACCGGGCATTGCACAAATGCCGAGGCGGCAGAAGCCTCTGATTTGCGTCAGGGGCTGAGGTAGTATGCCTGCGATGAACAATCGAAATCGAAAACAGGAAGCGGAGCGGAACGCACGGGAGAAGCAACGGCAGGCGGAAAAGAAACACCTCGACGAAAAGCTGGACGAAGCACTGGACCAGACGTTTCCAGCCAGCGATCCGGTCCAGCTGGCCCGCATGCGGCCGCAACCCGGCGTCACTACGTAGTTGCTCTTATCGCCCGGGCCATCGATCGGAATTACTTTAAGCAGTGACGGTTACCTCGACGATGTGCCCTGACCGCCGGGGATGGATTACAGCATGCAACTACCGCTCGAGATCACGTTTGACAACATCGATCCCTCTCCTGCGCTGGAAGCGGAGATTCGCCGGCGTGCCGGGAAGCTCGAAAGGTTCGCCGGCGACATCGTGAGTTGCCGGGTGACGGTAAGTGCGCCGCACCAGCACCACCGTCACGGCCGCCTGTTCCGGGTATCGGTCGACGTGCGGCTGCCGGGCAGCGAGATCGTCGTCAATCGCGAGCCCTCCGAACATCACGCGCACGAGGACGTATACGTCGCGATACGCGACGCTTTCAACGCGGCGCGCCGCCAGGTTCAGGACGTCGTTCGCAAACGGCGTGGTGACGTCAAAACGCACGAGGTGCCGCCGCACGGCTTCATTTCAGTCATCAATGCAGATGCCGACTACGGCCGGATTACGACGCCGCAGGGTCGGGAAATTTACTTTCATCGCAACAGCATCGTCGGGAAGAATTTCACTGATCTGAAAGTGGGTGACGCGGTGCGGTTCAGCGAGGAGCCGGGCGAACGCGGTCCGCAGGCGACCAGTGTGCAGGCGATCGGCAAGCATCGCGTCGCGGGGTAGCACGCCATCGCGCCGGCGACGCTGGACTTGCGCTGTAGGAGCCTGCATTGCAGGCGACGCGATGACAGGAACCGTGCCAGGTTAAAGTTCCGCGTCGCCTGCAATGCAGGCTCCTACAGCGCAAGTCCAGCGTCGCCGGCGCGATGGCGTGCTACCCCGCGACGCGATGCTTGCCGATCGCCTGCACACTGG
>DATICC010000453.1:0-2932 GCA_035457045.1 Woeseiaceae bacterium
GGAGCCGATTGATGTGATTTCTGTGGCGTCGACGGTTCTGCATCCGCACAGGATTGAGAACCCGGTCCTTTTCCTCGGTGTGAAACTGCATAATCTTGGGCATTGCCGAGAAATCGAAGGAAGCCTGGCATGTTCATGGACGCCCCGGAGACCCTGATGTACGCAACGCTCGGTGCGTTCGTGCTGGGCTGGCTGGTGGCCAAGACAGGCTCGTATTTCAGCCACCGGGTGAAAGCCCGCGATCGCGACCCGCGCGATGACCGCATACGATCGCTGGAGGCCGAGGTTCGCGTTGCAAGGAGCGACGCCGAGAAAGTACGGGAGGAACTTGCGCTGCGCGACAAGGACCTCACGCAAGCCAAACAGACGATCGCCGAACGCGAGGTAAGCGCCGAGCAGCAGCTGCGCGAGATGGAGAAACTGCGGCGGGACCTCAAGGAATCGGTGAAAAAGACCCGTGAACTGCGTGCCGAACTGTCCGATCGGGCGACCGAAAACCTGCGCTCGGAAGTCAAATTACGTGAGGTCGAGACAGAACTTTCTGTCGCCCAGGCCTCTACCGACTTACTGGCGACCGGGGTCCTCGACTATACGATGAGCCCCGACGACGAAGACGGCGAACCGAGCGTCCGGGTTTCGAAAATGCGCTCCTGACCCACGGGAACTGATCCGGCATACTGGTTGTCATTGATCTGCTGGGCCGCGCCAGAAGGTACGGATGGCAATCCTGCAATATCCTCGAATACCGCTGCACTGTCGGGCATGGGGGCTCGCCGTGCTCTCGATGGTCTGCGCTTGCACGAATCCCGGCATGCCTGTAGAGGTGAGTTTCCTGCCACGCTACGGGGACGGCGCGATCTCCTGCACGGAAGCCGCGGAAGGTCTGCAACTGACCGATCTGCGATTGTATGTATACGACCTGAAACTGACTGACCAGGATGGCAGGGACCGCACCGTCCGGCTCGATGCCGACGGTATGTGGCAGGACGGCACGACCGCTTTGCTGGATTTCGAGAACGGGCAGGGGGCCTGCGTCAACGGCAGCGAGGCGCGTAACAGCTCGGTACGCGGCCAGGTGTTGGGTGCCGATCCCGCCGGCACGTTTCGCGGCATCAGCTTCACGGTGGGGGTGCCGCCGGAGAGCAATCATGCCGACCCGCTCACAGCCGGCGCACCGCTCAATTACACGCCTATGCACTGGCACTGGCTCAGCGGTTACAAGTTCATGCGGGTCGGAGTTGCCGGTGCAGCGGATCATTTCTGGATGCACCTCGGCAGCAACCGTTGTGACGGCAGCATCCGGGACGGAATCCAGTGCCGGTCCGCCAATCGGGTTGCGGTCACGCTCAGCGACTTCGATCCCCGCCAGGACCAAATCGTCATCGACCTCATGCGCCTCACGGAAGGTGTCGACCTGGACGACGGTACGGGCTCGGATTGCTCCTCGGGACCGGATGAACTGACTTGCGCAACGGCGTTTGCAACCCTCGGTCTGCCATTCGGCCCAACCACCGATGCCCCGCCGCAACGCGTGTTTCGCGGCGAACGCGCACCGTGAGGGTTGCTCTGATCGCCACCGGCGTTGTGCTGGTCCTGGCAATCCCGCTCTACATCCTGCTGAGACCGGCGGCGCCTTACGCATGGAACCTGCCAGAGGCTTATCCCTTGCCACCGACACCGACGGACAACCCCATGAGCGAGGCAAAAGTCGAACTCGGCCGACACCTGTTCTATGACCGGCGCCTCTCCATCAACGGGACGACGTCCTGCGGGACCTGTCACCGCCAGTCGCTCGCTTTTACGGACGGTCTTGCCCAGGCAGTGGGTGCGACCGGCGAGTTGCATCCACGCAGTTCAATGTCCCTGGTGAATGTCGCTTACGCAGCACGCCTGAACTGGGCCAACCACCTGGTTGACCGCCTGGAAATCCAGGCGCTGACGCCGCTCTTCGGTGAGGACCCGGTCGAGATGGGAATGGTCGGCCGGGAAAACGAGATCCTGGAGTTGCTGCGGCAGGACGCGTACTACAGCAGAGCAGTGCCGCTGGCATTTCCCGGTGACGCAGATCCGTACTCGATGTTGAACCTGTTACGTGCGATCGCCAGCTTCGTCCGAAGTATCGTGTCGTTCGATTCTCCGTACGACCGCTATCTGCACGGCGATGCCTCGGCGCTGTCGCCGTCGGCGGTACGTGGCATGGCCCTGTTCTTCTCGGAACGCCTGGAGTGCTTCCACTGCCATGGCGGGGTCCAGTTTACTGACAGCAGCACACACGCGGACGCAGTCATCGAAAGCGTGGGGTTTCACAACAACGGCCTGTACAACATAGCCGGTACCGGTGCCTACCCGTCCGACAATACCGGCCTTTTCGACATCACGGGCGAACGGCGCGACATGGGCCGCTTCAAGGCGCCGACACTGCGAAATGTCAGCGTCACCGCGCCCTACATGCATGACGGCAGTCTCGAAACACTGGATGCGGTGATACGCCATTACGAGGCGGGAGGACGCACGATTACGCACGGTGCGAGGGCAGGGGACGGCAGCCGCAATCCGTACAAATCCCCGTTTATAAAGGGCTTTTCCCTAGTCGACCAGGAGCGTGCCGAGTTGCTCGATTTTCTCACGGCACTGACCGACAACTCGGTCCTGCACGAGCCGCGCCTGGCCGACCCGTTTGTCGGTGACGGCTCAGCCACTGGCGCCGTTACACAGCCGCGGTAATCGTTGCTAGAATCAACGCCCTCGATTGCTCGCACCCACAACAATAACAAAGGGGGTAGTTCATGAGCATCATGGCTCTCTGGATGCCGATACTGTGCGCCGCGGTCCTTGCCTGGATCATGAGCGCCCTGGTCTGGATGGTCTTCGGCTGGCACAAGAACGACTACGCCAAAACTCGCGATGAGGAGGCTGCGCGAAAAGCCCTGCG
>DATICC010000454.1:0-4716 GCA_035457045.1 Woeseiaceae bacterium
GCAGGCGACGATATTCTTATATAACACGCCCCTGGCGACCAAGTCCTGCCGCATGCATCCATCATCAGAATCACACGGCCACTGGCCCGGCATGAGCGGCGGGGGACGTGCATTCCTGAAAATGCACGGCCTTCGGAATCACTTTGTAATCGTGGATGGCCGTGCGGAGCCGTACCGGCCGGGCAAGCGGGAAATCGTTGCCATTTGTGATCCGCAGGCCGGCGTCGGCGCCGATCAGCTGGTGGTCATCGAAAATCCGCGGCAATCGCAGCCCTCCGGGCCAGTGGCATACCTCCGCTTTTACAACGTCGACGGAAGCGAAGCCGAGGCCTGCGGAAATGCCACGCGCTGCGTCGCTTGGCTGCTGCTGGAAGAACACGGCGCGGACACCGTTACACTCGAAACAAGAAACGGAATTCTCGAATGCCGGCGCGTTGGCTACAAACGCGTCAGCTGTGGCATGGGGCAGATCAGCATGGACTGGCAACGGATTCCGCTGAGCGAGGAACGCGATACCTGCCATCTGCGTATCGGCGACGGCCCGCTTGCGGATGCGGTCGCCCTGAATATCGGCAATCCGCACGTCGTGTTTTTCGTCAACGACATCGATGCCATCGACTTGCGCGCACTGGCGCCACCGATACAGGCGAACCCGCTGTTTCCGCAACAGGTGAACGTCGGCATTGCGCAGATGCTCGGGCCTGCCCGCATGCGGCTTGCTGTGTACGAACGAGCTGCGGGACTGACGGAGGCTTGCGGCAGCGGCGCCTGTGTCGCTGCCTATGCGGCGCTGGCCCGCGGATTGACGGATGCAAGACAGTTCACGGTCGAAATGCCCGCGGGGGAGGTCGAGATAGTCATCAACGACGACGGCACGGCGACCATGACCGGCCCGGTCGAATATTGCTTCAGCGGCCAACTCCCGGCGGCTTTCAACGGAGAATGACGGAATGGAGAACAGGACGATAGCCGCGTTGCTGGTTGCAACAATGCTGTTCGGCGGCTGCGCCGTGGAGAACGAGGACAAGGTGGACAAGCTGTTTTCAGATTACTCCGGGAACGGCATGCCCGGTGCGGCAGTACTCGTGGTGCGTGACGGCCAGCCGGTATTGACGCGGGTCTACGGGCTGGCGGATGTCGCCGGCAATGTCGCAATTACAGCCGACACCAATTTCCGCCTGGCTTCGCTCACCAAGCAATTCACGGCAATGTGCATACTTATGCTGGTCGATCGCGGCGAGCTTACGCTCGAGCAGAAGATTACCGATGTAATTGCGGATTTTCCGGAGTACGGACGCAAGGTCAGCATACGCAACCTGCTGCAGCATACCTCGGGGCTGATCGATTACGAGGACTTCGTGCCCGAGGACTCCCCGGTCCAGGTAACGGACAGCGGCGTGCTCGACATCATGCGGCAGCAGGATACGCTCTACTTCGCGCCGGGCACGCAATACCGTTACAGCAATTCCGGTTACGCAGTGCTGGCAATGATGGTCGAAAAAGTGTCCGGCCAGCCATTCGCACAGTTTTTGCACGCCAATATTTTCCAACCGCTGGGCATGAACACGACGGTTGCCTACCAGGACGGCATATCCGTCGTGTCGAATCGTGCCTACGGCTATACCGTCGATGAATCCGGGGTCAGTGGTTCGGACCAGAGTCCCTGGAGCGCGGTGCTCGGCGATGGCGGTATCTATTCGTCATTGAACGACCTGTTCAAGTGGGACCAGGCGTTGTATACCGAGCGCCTGATTCCGGCTGGGTTGTTCGAACAGGCGCTTACGCCCAACCTCGAGGACTATGGGTTCGGCTGGCGTATCGACGACTTCCACGGATTCCGGCGCACGCACCATAGCGGCAGTACCAGCGGTTTTCGCAACTTCATCCAGCGGTTTCCAGAGCAAGGACTTACCGTGATCGCCCTGACCAATCGCCGGGATCCGGAGGTGGATCCCCTAGCCGAGTCGGTTGCCAGGCTGTACCTGGGCCTCGACGAAATCAGAAACTAGACCTGGCGTCGATCAGGATCTGAAAATTGTCGATCGTCTCCTCGCCATCCAGAGGAAACGCGAAGTCGATGTGCAGCACGCCGCCTTCGCCAATCCGGTTGCTGCCCAGGCGCAGTCCGATGCCGACGTCACGAAGCAGCCCGAGACTGGGTCCACCGACCGGGTTTTCGCCCCAGGTCCTGCCGGCATCGAAGAATATCGCGCCACCGACGTTGAAAAAACGCCACGGATACCAGTCGGTGAAAACACGGTGCTCGAGTGTCAGCAGCGCCTTGGCTTCGCCACCCTGGTAACGCAGCGGATATCCCCGCAAGCCGCTGTCGCCGCCAAGCAGCAACTGGTTGTCGAGGTCGAGATTGTCGCTGCCCGACGCGGTCACGCTGGCGTAGAAAAGCTGACTTTTGGTCAAGCGCCTGTGAAAGCGCGTTTCCAGTGACAACAGGAAGTTCCGGGTCTCTCCATCCTCGAAGCGGCCGCTCAGGCCGCTCGCAACCGTGAGCGAACTCTTTTTGCTGGCGACGATCGCGTTGGTGAAGCTCGCGTTGTAGTGCCAGGCGTTGTTGCTCGAGCCGAATGCTTCCGGCGAATAACCCAGGCGGAACGCAAAGCGGGTACCGAGGAATCGATCCTCGACGCGTCCGATCTTGTCGAAATTCTCGACCTCGTCGAAATGATCCTCGATGGCTTCGAAGCCGAAGTAGGGATAGATGTACCGGCGATCGTCCGGTACGAGGGTAAGCGGATCCAGTGTGAGCGGCGTCGATGCGAACTCGTGATCGTCATAAACGACGCCGGCCAGGAACCGCCGGGCCCAGCCGTTCCTGAGGCCCGCCGAACGTCCTGCAAACAACTCGTGGTGCTGCAGCGTGTGCAGGAAATCTGAAATGACGTCCCCACGATCATACAGCGGCTCGACGAGTTCCGCGGCTGCCAGCGCGAGGCCACTCGAGCGGCGGCTGTCGAGGGCAAAAAACGGCCGGGCGTAGTAAAACCGGTGATCATAGCCATCGCTATTCTGGCCGGCGCGAAATGCCAAGTGATCGCGCGTGCCACGAAAGTGGCGATTGGCGTAATCCAGGGTCATCGTATCCCGGTCAACGTCCGATCTGTACTTGAGGTGAAGCAAAGCCCCGCTGCCGAACAGGTTTTGCTCCTTTACACCGATGCCGAAGCTGTTTTCCCCGCCCTCGCGCCCGGCGCTCAAGCTGGGCGTCAATGTCCAGACGTCAGCGGTGACAACCTTCAGGTCCACGATACCGTCTTCGAACCGAACCGGCTCGACCTGAACGTCGCGCAGGTAGTCGTTCTGCCGCAACAACCGCTCCGTTTCCTCGATCTCCTGTATCGAGTACGGATCGCCCTCTTCAAAGAGCAACTGTGCCTTGATGACGCCCGGTTTCGTGACGACGTGCAGGGCATTGGCCCAGCGATAGAGTGTCTTGTTCTCGCCCGGTTTGCTGAGGTCGAAAATGTTACTCGTTTCAATCGTGATCGTGCCGATGCGGGCATTCTTCTCTTCCAGCAACTCGGGCGAAGGAAGCTCGGTGGGGCCGGCGGCGGGCTCCCCGGCAAGAGCGCCGATGGCGAACAATACAGTGCCGGGAATAACGAGAAGGATGCGACGTAACGGCAGGGTCAACTGGTGAATCCGAGCAGGAAGAACCCGGCGGTTGCGAACGCCGCCGCCAGCAATGCGTAAGGAAGTTGCGTGCGAACATGGTCGATGTGATCGGTTGCCGATGCCATCGATGCAACCACGGTCGTGTCGCTGATCGGTGATGCGTGGTCGCCGAAAATCGCTCCCGACATTGCGGCGGCCAGGAACAGCGGTACCGAAAGCCCGAGTGTCACCGCGATCGGTATGGCAATCGGAATCATGATGGCGAATGTTCCCCAGCTCGATCCCACGGAAAAAGCTATGAATGCCGAAGTCAGGAAAATCAGCGGCGCCAGCCAGACGGCGGGTATGTTGTCGCCGACGATGTTCGCAACGTAGTTGCCTGTACCGAGGAGATTCGCAACGTCGCCCAGTGCCAGTGCGAGCAGCAGGATTGCCGAAATCGGCAGCAGCGCGCCGGCGCCCTTCATGAATACGACCATCAGATCGCTGACTGTGCTCCTGCGTCCCGCGAGGATCATGACCCACGACGCAAACAGCGCGAAACAGACGGCCCACAGTATAGACACGGAGCCCGAGCCTTGCGTGATCCTGCCGTCTCCGGTCAGGTACATGCCAAGCGGCATCATCAGGATCATCGCAAGTATCGGCACTGCCATCAGCGCGGCCGATGGAACACCCGCACCGGCTTCCTCGGGTGCCGGTGCTTCGGCGGACACATCGACCAGCGGCAATGCGCCTGGCCACAGCAGCTGTCCCTGCCGGGTCCGTTGTTCTGCCGCCTTCATCGGGCCGAAATCGAAATTCAGCAGGATCACTCCTCCGGAAAGCAGGATCGCGAAGATGGCATACAGGTTGTAGGGAATTGCCGCAATGAATGTGCCGAGCGGATCCGCGACGCCGGTCGATGTGACGAGCCCGATGACGACCGCGCCCCAGGCGTTCAGCGGGATCATTATGCACACAGGCGCCGAGGTCGAATCGATGATATAGGCAAGTTTCTCCCGCGATACGCGGTAACGATCGAACAGGGGCCTGCTGATCGCGCCCGCGACCAGCAGTGTGATGTTCGACTCGATGAATATGACC
>DATICC010000455.1:0-2018 GCA_035457045.1 Woeseiaceae bacterium
GGGAGACTGGATCAAACCCGGCGCTGTAGTAGTCGATGTTGGCATCAATCGCATCGATGTCGAAGTCGACGGTGAACGCAAATCCATGCTGACCGGCGACGTCGACTTCGCTTCTGCCGTGCGAGTGGCCAAGGCCATTACCCCGGTACCCGGTGGAGTCGGTCCCATGACCATCATCATGCTGATGTCGAACACCCTGAGGTCGGCGCGGCTTGCTGCCGGTCGCCGCTGATACGGGACGCCGAACTTGCGCGCCAAGGGCGAAGCGTTCCGCACCATCTGGCAAAAACCCGGAGACCCTCTGGTTGTGCAGATCATCGACCAGCGCATGTTGCCGCACGAGTACGTCGTCAGGGATCTGAAATCGTGGCAGGACGGCGGCCATGCCATCAGCGAGATGCTCGTTCGCGGCGCACCGCTCATCGGCGCGACGGCCGCCTGGAGCCTCTGCCTCGCGGCAGCTGCAGGACGGCGCGCCGGCAATGCGTACCGCGAGGTGCAACTCGCCGCCGAGAGCCTTCGCAAGACGCGACCGACGGCTGTCAATCTGCGCTGGGCCATCGATCGTGTGCTTGCGGTTGCGAGAGCCAGCGACGAACCGCATCTCGTCGCGACACTGGAGCATGAGGCCAGGATGATCTGTGACGAAGACATCGAGATCTCGAAAGGCATTGGCCGTCACGGGCTGCCCCTGCTGGAGGAGATAGCGCGGCGCAAGGCAGGCGCTCCGGTCCAGGTGCTGACACACTGCAATGCCGGCTCACTCGCGACCATCAACTGGGGAACGGCAACGGCACCCATTTACTTCGCGCACCAGAAAGGCATCGACATCCATGTCTGGGTCGATGAGACGCGGCCGCGAAACCAGGGGTCGCAGCTGACTGCCTGGGAGCTGGCCGAGAACGGCGTGCCGCACACGGTCATCGTCGACAACACTGGCGGCCACCTGATGCAGCACGGTATGGTCGATATCTGCATCACCGGAACCGATCGGACGACGCGCAGCGGCGACGTGGCGAACAAGATCGGCACCTATCTGAAAGCACTTGCCGCCCATGACAACAACGTACCGTTTTACGTGGCGCTGCCGTCCACAACCATAGACTGGACGATCTCCGACGGGATTCGGGATATCCCGATCGAGGAGCGCGATCCACGCGAGGTATCGCAGGTGTTCGGTCTCACCAGGGAGGGAACCGGTACGGTACAGACGATTGCCAGCGGAACACCGGTGCTGAACTATGCGTTCGACGTCACGCCTGCACGATTGATTACCGGCCTGATCACGGAATGTGGCATATGCGAAGCGAGCGAACCCGGACTTGCCCGGCTCTTCCCCGAACAGGCAGTACGCAAGTGACCATCGATGAGGGTTACACGAAGTTCGAATGCAACTGGACCGAGTGTGAGTTGCCAAAGTTCAGGGAAACGGATGAGTTGTGCCGGTGGCGACGGCCGCTGTACGACGCCGGTCTCATCGGAATTTACGCGGATGCCGGGATAGGCTTCGGCAACATCAGCATGCGTATCGACAGCGGACCGGAATTTCTCATCAGTGGGACTCAGACCGGGCACCTGCGGGACGTCGGACCGCAGCACTTTTCCCTGGTGACGAATGCCGATCCGGAGCGAAATCGCGTCAGTTGCCGAGGTCTGATACAGGCTTCTTCGGAATCCATGACGCACGCGACCCTGTATCAAACCGACAGCTCGATCATGGCGGTCGTACACGTGCACAGCAGACTGCTGTGGAACAGGCTGGCGGGCCAGATTCCCACCACGGACACTGCGGTCGCTTACGGTACCCCGGAAATGGCCAGCGAGTTCGCACGATTGTGGCGCGAGTCGGACTTTCGCACGACCGGTGTCGCGGTCATGGGCGGACATGAGGAAGGCCTTGTCAGTATTGGCGAAACCATGGCCGTGGCCGCGACGAAGTTACTCGAGTTGCAGGAGCGGCTACCGTAAGCGCTACGGCTTCAGCCCTTTTCGTTTGCCACGGATATCGGATCGAGCCT
>DATICC010000456.1:0-14569 GCA_035457045.1 Woeseiaceae bacterium
CGGCGCCCGTCAGCACCGGGTCGAGCGGAATGTGATTGTTGAACAGCTGGCCGGTGCCCGGTTGCTGGCTGTCGTCCAGGGTCAGGTACGAGTGATAGTTCGTACCGGTGCTTCTGGCGGGCACGGAGACGCCCGGCGCGAACTCGGAGAGCTGCACCTCACAGTGCTGGCCCGTGGCGACGACGGCGTCGCTTGCGGATCCCGGGCAGGCCGGGACGTTGAATGGAAGCGTTGCCAGGTCCGACACTGGCGGAATGAGCGCCGACGGTCCCTGCACATAGCTGCTGCCCGGGGGCGTGACGCGAATGAGGTAATTGCCGCCGCTCGGGCAACCCGGCTCCGAGAAATTGATGTCGAACTTGAAGTAGCCGTTAGCCGTCGTCATCTGATCCTGCTGGACCGGATCGTCGAAACAGGTCGCCGGGATCGCGGTGACGCCGGAGGAATCGAACAGGGTCACGGTTGCCCCTGCGATCGGCGACCGGCTGATAGCGTCGTACACGACGCCGTTCGGGTCGATCGGCAGGTTCAGCGCCAGCAGGTTGCTGTTCGGCGTGACCACGATGTCGTCGATGCGCTGCAGGTAGTCGGTGAAATCCGAATCGCTGCGCCCGAGCGCCGCGGTCCTCGGTCCCGCGCCCGGCGCGCTGAAGCGCAGCGAGTACAGGTTCGGCGTCAGATAATTCGGAGCGACACCCGCCATCAGGTAAGTGCCGTCCGTTCCGGTGGTGATCGAGCGGATCGGCTGGCCGTTCATGAGCAGCTCGACCAGCCACCCTTCAAGCAGGCGCTCCGCTATATCCGGCGTGTCGTCGAAATCGGCGTCGTGCCACACGGTGCCGCTCAGCATGCCGAAGCCAACGACGGCGCCGACGTCGATCGTGACACTCGCCGTCGCGTATTGCGTCGGGTCGTTCCAGGTGACCTGCGCGGTGTTCGTCACCGGCGTGCCGTCCACCAGGGTCGGATTGATAATCGCCCGAAACCGGAGCACGGCAGTCTGGCCCGGGTTCAGGGGCCCGTATTCAGTGAAGTAATCGGCCGTGAGCGTTGTGCCGGCAAAGGTCACGCCGTTCGTGAAACCATTCAGCGTCGCTGACTGATCGACATAGGTCAGGTAGCCCGGGAACGGATCGTCGAGATTGTCCGTGATCAGCACATACAGCGCCGGGACCGCGCCGACGTTGGTCACTGTCACAACGTATTCGAGTGTCGAGCCTGCCAGTGCGGGACCGCCGTTGACGACCGACACGCCCTTGGTGATCGTCAGTTGCTGTGCATCCCCGACGACGACGACGGTCGGCTCCGGCCCGGTCGCCGGGTTGCCGTCACCGTCGGTAAGCAGGTTGGGCACTTCGATGCTGTAGACGACAGCCTGGTTCGTGATCAGCGTACCGGTAGGCGTTCCGGCATTCACCTGCAGGTCGAACTGCACGATCGCCGACTCGCCGGCGGTAAGCACACCGCCGCCGGCAGCCGGCAGCGGCGGGGTCAGATCGGCCGAACTGACCGGGATACCTGCAATCAGCGGAAACACGCCACCGTCAGGCTGACCGGCCGGGAGCCCATTCACGGTCACCGTATCCGCAACGTAGGTAGTATCTGCCGGCACTACGTCGCTCAGTTCGACTGCGGTCGCCGGAATAGAACCGTTGTTGTAGATCTGGATGGTGTAACGGAGCACGTCACCCGGGTCGACGATGCCCGGGGAACCGAGATCGACCTGCAACGCGGCCGATTTCGGTGCAAAGAGCAGTGGCAGGTTGCCAACGATGTCGCGGGTCGGGTCGTCGACTATCGGCGTACGCGGGTCGTCGGAGGGCTGATCGGCAATGCCGTAGCCGGGAGCACTGACGAAAGCCTGGTTCGAGATGACCGTACCGTCGGGTACGTCCGGGTACACCGTCACATCGAAAGTGATCGTGGCTGTATTGTCGGCGACGCCGCCGTTCATCACGCCGGGCGTCGGATCCTGCGGCGCATTGATAAGGATGCCATCCACCAGTGGCAAGCCACCGGTGGCCGAATCAGGAATCGCGGCCCCGTTGAGAGTGGTGCTGCCGGCGACGTAGGTAGTGCTTGCCGGCAGCTGGTCGACGAGTTCCACACCCGTGGCATCGGCCGAGCCGGTATTCTGCACAGTGATCGTGTAACGCAGCGTCTCCCCCGCCAGCAGCACGTTCGGGTTGGCGCCGAGATAGGTGGAGATCTTCTCGATGCGGAATGCAGGCGGCGATTCGATCAGTATTTGCGTCGGATCCTCGTCTCCCGCAACGCCCGGATCCGCGGCGCCATTGACGTAGGGATCGTCGCTCAGCGCGATCGG
Organism: Woeseiaceae bacterium; assembly: GCA_035457045.1. Taxonomy (GTDB): domain Bacteria; phylum Pseudomonadota; class Gammaproteobacteria; order Steroidobacterales; family Woeseiaceae; genus JAKEGN01. The sequence continues at coordinate 2,327 of DATICC010000456.1, forward strand.
CACCACGCCGGAGCGCAGCTCGGACTGGTTGTAGACCAGGGTGCCATCCGCTATCGCCGGCACCAGGTCGACCTCGAACTCGATCAGTACGCTGTCGCCGAGCCCGGCGAGGCTCAGGCCGTTCACGTCGAGCAAGCCGCTGCCGGCCGCGCCACCGGCAGGATCGGTGGCGCTGGAATCCGCGCCTGCAGGGACGGTGACCACGTTCAACGTGCCCGCCTCAAACATCGCCGTCGCGTTCAGGTGATCCAGTTCGTCGACGATGCGGAGGCCCGTGAGCGGCGTGTCGCTCAAGTTTTCGATGCGCAGCCGGTAGCGCAGGGTATCGCCGGCAGTCGCCACGGTTGCCGGGTCCTCGCCGCTCGTGACGTTGACGGCTGTCTTCTCGAACAGCAGCGCCGGTATGAACAGCTGCACGGTATGGGCGTCCTCGTGGTCGAGCACGCCGGGCGTTCCGTCGGTCAAGGTCCTGGTGTAGGTGGTTCGATCCGGGTTGCTGCTTAAGTCATCGGACCATTCGATCGCCCCGGCGACGTTGGTCAGCGTGGCGCCGTCCTGGCTGTCGGCGTCGAGCTGGGTCCGGTAGGTGATGATCAGGCGCTGGTCCGTGTCGACCGCCGCCGCAGGCGTGAGCATTGCGAGGTTAAGCTCGCAGGCCGGCGCGCCTGTGTACGACAGTGTGTAGTCGGTACCCTCGAGCAGCGGGCCCTTGCCGGGGACGGGCGTGACGCCGTCGGCCGCGAACACCTGCGCGCTCAGCACCTGCGGGGTGTAATCGCACATGCCGCCGGTCGGGCCATCCGGAAGCACATCACTGACCGTTATGTCCCAGGCGTCGTTCGGTCCGGTGTTCCGGATGTCGATGGCGAATACGCCCGGCTGTCCGATGCCCATCGTCGCAGGACCCGACTTGGTGACTTCGAGTACCGGCGGCACCACCACGAACTGCCCGTCCAGGTTCGCGGTGTTTACCACGCCTCCTTCTGACGTGATGAATTCGTCCACCGGGTTGCCCGCGTCGTCGAGGAAGCTCAATCCCAGCGTGTACGTCACTCCGCCAACGGTGAAGGTCGTGGGATCGGGCATGTCGATGAACGTCACACGGTCGGTACAGCCTTCTCCCGGCGGTGTCGGATAAGGGCAGGGGTTCTGGTTGTTCGGGGTTTCCTCATGCGTGAACGTGAAGGTGAAGGTCAAGGGACCGGTCTGGGCGCCGTCCACCTCGAAGTCGAGAATGATATCGAGCTGAACGGAAGTCAGTGACGGATCGGAGACCGGGAAATTCCTGTGCGCGAACACCACAACAGGAAACATCAGCGGGTCCGGGATCGTTACGGTGACGTCATAACCGCTCTGCGGACCGGTGGTCGTGCCCCAGCTGATGCTCGAAGTCGGTACACCGTTGGTGATGACGGGATCGCCCGGCTGGCTACCGGGGGTGTCGTCCGTCGGGGAATGCCAGTTTGCGATCGCGGATGTAAAAGTAATCTGATTCTGGGCAAACGCGCTGCCCGTCGGCAGCAAAGCGGCCGATGCAAGCACCAATATGCCCAGAATGTTGAATGACTGCTTCATTGCGTTTCGAGCCCAAACGTGCCGAAGTCCATCAGGCAGCCGGCAGGAAATCGATCGGATAAATAATGGTCATCGCCACGATGCCCTCCTTGTTGCCGAAGTCGAAGGTGAGGACTCGTTCCACGACCTGTTCGGCGAGCAGCGGGGCACTCATGTCGGATGAGTGCAGGTTGCACAGCGATACGGAGCCGTCCGGCTCGATCGTCAGGCGGAGTACGATTTGCCCGCGCAAGGTCGGGTCCTTGCGCAATTCGCGGTTGTACAGGCGATACAGCGCCGCCTTGTAGCGATCGAAGACGATCTGGATTTCCTCGTCGGTGCGCCCGGCGAGAGCCCCGCCGCCCGCGAGTGGCCTGTCAGCCCCGCCTTCGCCGCCGATCGAGCTCGCGACGCGCGTGACGGCAACGCCTTCGATCGCCTGTCCGCCGCCGCCCACGTCGCGGCTCAGGTCGGCAAGATTGATGCCGCCGCTCGAACCGGCGGCCGAGGTCGTGACCATCGAGCGCTCCGGTCGCCCGATCGCATTCTCGCCGGCCGACCGGACACGCGCCTGCGAGCCGAGCTGAGCGGTCGGGTTGAGCGACGCGCGATTGGCGAAGCTGTCGCGAAACGCGAGGATGCCCTTGGTCTTGACCTGCTCCTTCGTCGACGGCTGCTCGACTTCCGCAACCAGCGGTTGCTCCGGCAATACCTCCGGCGGCTGTTCCTCGACGAGCTCCGGTTCCGGCTCGGGCAGGGGCTGGGGAATGATGGGCGCCTCGACAGGCTCAGGCGGCCTGATCTCCCGCTCGATCAGCTTGACCACACGCTCCGGCACTTCAATGAGCTCGGCGCGATCGAGTATCGGCAGTTCAACCAGGCGGATAAGCAGCGCACCGAGCGTGAACCAGAGCACTGACGCGGCCACGGCGCGGCGATATTGCCGGTCTTCTTCACAGCTCCGAGACCACGGCATGACCTGGGTGCGATACGGTACGTCGTGTGCGTCGCGTTCGACCGCCCACTCCGACTGGCGGCCCTCTTCAGCTTCGATTGCTTCCTGCAGGTCGTAGTGGAGATAGTCGAGAGACTCGTTCTGCTTGCCGATGCGGGCAACGATGTCATCGCGTCGTGCTTCGGCGCCGGCAACCACGCCCTGGAACTCGTCCATCTTGGCGCGGGCTTTGCTGAGCTGTGCAGCCGCGGTATCCGCGTTGCCCTCGGCGCCCCAGAACAGGCGCTGCGCCCCCATGCCCTCGAGTTCTTCGAGCCCGTTGCAAATCCGGCCCAGCAATTCGTACTGGTGGCGCTGTTGCGCCAGCTCCTCGAGGGCGCCTTCGGCGGCTCGCAGTTCTTCTTCGAGCGCTTCGAGCGCGCGCTCGGAGCTCGCGACCTCCTCGCGGATCTTTATTTCTAGTTCGGGGTTTCCGGAGCTCACTGCATCACTCCCATCCTTGAAGTGCTAGAGGGCCGCTACCTGCGATGGCCTCTGGATCACGGCAAGCGAAATGTTCTCTATTCCTTCCCGCGTGCAGGTCGACATGACCTTCTTCACGACCGCGAACGGGACGGACTTGTCGGCCAGAATCGTTACCTCCCGACTCTCGGCGACATTGCGTGTACTTGGCCCGAGGACCTGCTCGTTCAGTTCCGCCAGGCGCGCGGCGATGTTGCCGACCGTCGCCGCGTTGTCGTCGAGTATGTTGGCAACAAGTGCGACGGGCTCACCCTGGACCAGCACTTCGTCCGGGCTGATGAAGATCACTATCGTCTCGCGCGGTTTCGTTTCGACCCTGGACTCGGGGAGGGTAACCGTCTTCGGCGCTTCCATTATTTCGACGGACCCGGTGTTGACCAGCAGGAAGAAGACGAGGATCGTGAACACGTCCATCAATGAAGTCAGGTTCATCTTCGGAATCTTTCGGCGGTTGCGCGACATGCGTTGGATCCTGCGTGTATTTCTCATGGCGCATCTCCCACCGAAATTTCCGTGAACAGCGCAAACAGCTCGAACTCTGCGGTGGCTTCACTCTGGATCTCCACGCTCCTGACTACATCCATCACCTGGATCAGGTAGTCGTACGGAATGTGTGCTTCCACCAGCACCGACGCGGCATCGTGCGCGGGGTAGTCCTGTTTCAGGGCAATGATGAAGTCGGACAGCGTCTCGAGGTCGTACTCGCCGTCGACCTTGGGCATCGACGCAATGACCGCGGTGCCATTGCTGATCTCGATGCCCTGTTCCCGCACGATGACTTCGACGCGGAAGGTATCTGCGTCAGCAGCGGCCCCGCCGGCTGCACTCGGCAGGTTCAGTTCGACGATCGACAACCGCGAGAACACGGCTGTGATCAGCAGGAACGGAACGAGTACCACCATCAGGTTGAGAAAGGTGGTTACGTCGAGCTCGTGCTCGTCCTTCGTGCGCCGCCTGTAGTGATGCCGTCTGGCCATGGCGGCTACGCTTCCAGCGGCCGTCTTGCCCGTCGGGAGAACACGTTAAGCGACTTGACTATTGCCATTTCCAGGCTATCGACGATATCCCCGGTCTTGCTCGTCAGGATCGCGTGCGTGATGAGCAGCGGGATCGCGACAATCAGGCCGAAAGCCGTGGTGTTCATCGCAACCGAGATGCTGGCCGACAGCAAGTCAGCCTTTTCCGCCGGGTTGGCGTTCGCCACGGCGGTAAAGGCCTGGATGAGGCCCATGATCGTACCCAGCAGGCCCAGCAAGGTCGCGATACTGGAAGCCAGTGCGACATACGGGGTGCGCTTCTCGAGGCGCGGCACGATTTCCATCATGCTCTCCTCCATCGCGATCTCGATGTCTTCGCGACGTCGCACCGCACCCTGCAGCGACAGGCCCATGTTCAGGACCTGGGAGATCGTGGAACTGTCCTCCCGGGTCATTTGACGCGCCTGGTCGAAGTTGCCGTCCGCGAGCAAGGGTTGCACCTTGTCCCAGACCACCTGGTTTTTGCTCGTAACCCGGGCGAGCGTCACGTAACGCTCCACCGCAATGGCGACGCCGACGGCGAACACCAGCAGTATCGGGTACATGAACAAACCACCCGAGGAAAAAAAGCCTACCAACGAATAAAAGAAGTCCATTGCAAGATCCTCATTTGACAGAACGTCTTACGAACCCCCTGCGAAACACAGAGAGTAGAATCCGTTCCTACCTTCCAACGTGATGAAGCGCACATTCACGCGTTGCGACTTCCCCACTTTCCATAATCACTCGCTTTCTCCGGCGCGAATCTCGTAAAAGCGCAGCTCACGCAGGAAAACTTCCTTGTCGACCGGTCGCGCGCGATCGTCTAGCGTGTCGGACAGGCTGATGTCCGCGCCCAGCTCGGACGCTTTCCACGGCACGATGACAAGCGCTTTCGGCGCCTCCTCGTTGCCGAGGATCGACATGCCGGACATCAGCCGCGGTCCTTTCGGATCCGTCTCTTCCGCATTGGCGGCAGCCGTAGCTTCGTCCGTGGTTGCAGTCGTCGGCTCTTCGCCCGACGCGTACGCAACCGGGATGAACAGCAGACAGATCAGCAGGTATCTCGACATGACCGCTCCTATGGCCCCATCCGGTTTCGAAGATCCGCGACCCACATGGTGACCTCATCGTCGCCGGTGACCGTGTTCATGTACGCCTCGTAGTTCTGCAGCGCGCAGCCGTAATCCGACAGGTACAGATCACACAAGACTGCAAGATTTCGTCTCGTGTAGTGGTAGTTGGGATAGATGGCCAGGGCGGCTTCGTAACTGGTCCTGGCGTCGGCAAACCGGCCGGTCTTGCGATAGATGATTCCGAGCTCGTTGTGTACGACAGGATGTGCCGGATTCAGCTCGCGCGCTTTCAGGAGAAACTCCTCGGCCCCTTCGAGATCGCCGGCGCGATGCAGTGCAATGCCCAGGTCGATGTGCGGCGTCACCAGCTCAGGCGCCGAAGCAGTGATGTCCCGCAGCATCCGGATGCCCTCGTCCTGCCGGCCTTGCTCGAGCAGGCGCACAGCCTCTTCGTAGTCCGTGCGCATGTCGCCGCTTGCGTGCGTGCTTTCCGTGATCGTGAAGCCGACCGCCTCCTGAATTTCGATGCGCGCGGGCGGGCGGGACGGGGTGCCCGCTGCACAAGCACCGAGCACCGCCGCGAGCATCGCCATAGCGGCGATCCGGCGTCCGGTCATTCGCTCGTTGTTGCATCGTGTCCTGTCCATAGACTTGTCCCTGGCCCCTACGGCGATCCAGGCTGGCCGACCTGTGCCGTTGCCTCGACCGCCTCGGCACTCTCGTGCGGTGTCATCGCCACGCCGTCCGCCGACTCGACATCGGGCGGCGCGATCGGCATCCGGTAGGCGTAGGTATCGATCGAACCGACGAAGCCGCCGCTGATCTCGTTCTTCGCGTAGCGGCCTGGCATCAGCACCGCCAGTTTGTCCAGGCTCTTCTGGACCCACGGGTTGTAGATGCCGCCCGCCAGCAACTCGAAGTTCTCTTCGTGCACGCCTATAGCGCGCTCCTCGAACGGGAAAGCTTCCTCCTCGATGACGAGTTCGTACTCGGCGCGTTCGTCTTCGCTGAGCCCCGCCGGACGCTCCGATTCCAGCAGCGCTGTACTGAAAGCCAGGTAGGTTTCGGCGATGTACCAGGTGGCCGCCGCTGTTACGTCTGCGACCTCGTATGCCACGAGCCCTTCGAAGGCCTGCATCGCGAGGTCCATGCGCCGCTGCTTCTCCGCAAGGTTTTCCTCGAACGGCTGACTCAGTTTCAGCGCGGTGAAGTGCCTGTAATCCTGTTCCGCGAGGACGACTGCGGCCTGGGCTGCGAGATAACGGCTGCGATCCGTGCGGCTCGCGCCTGCCTCCTGGTCGACCGCGACGATACTGCGCAATTCCGCGAAGTACCGTTGCTCGTCGGCACGCGATTTGAAGATCTCGGCCAGCCGGGTCCTGGTCTCGAGTGCAACATCGAGCGGTGCGGGATATTCCTCGACGTAACGCTCGAACACCCGCACCGCATGGTCGATGCTGCCGGCCTGATCGTACAGTTCACCTGCTGTAAGCAATGCGCTGCGCGCGAGTTCCGGATCGGTGGCTTCCGCCGCGATCCGCTCGTGCTCCACGGCAGAGCGTTCTGTCTGGCCGTCCTCCAGGTACACCAGGGCGAGCTGCTTCGTCGCCTCCGCGTTCAGCTCGTGCTCGGGATTCGATTCGCGAAAGTTCTCCAGCACGTCGGCAGCGGAATCCCAGGCCTCGACTTTCATCAGTGCCGCCGCCGCGTCGTACTCGGCTGAGGCGCGGATCGCAGAGTCCGGCGCCACGTCCTTGATTCGCAGGAAGTGGCCGGCAGCACCCTGGTAATCCTGCAGCAAGATCGCCTGTTCGCCCTGCTTGTAGATGGCGGCGGCCAGGCCATCGATTACAGCTGCACGGGACTCGTCCTCGGGCGGCGTCAGCTCGAGCACCCTGGCGTAGGCGTGCTCCGCCTGCGGGTACTCCGCGAGGTCAATCGAGGAGTTTGCAATGACGGCCCAGGCGGCGCGCCGCAATGACGCGTCGGCTTCCGGATAGCGCTCGATGAGCTTCTGCGCCGATTCGATCGCCGGCAGGAATTCCTTCATGCCGTACAGGTCGTCAGCGGCCGCGCCGAGCACCACCGGCGCCTGTTCGTGCCCGGGGAAGGCCTCGGCGAAGCGTAATGAACTCGTGACCGTCGCCTGGCGAACCTCGCCGCGCTGCCCGCCGACAGCCGCATCGAGTTGCTTCCGGTAGGCGTAGACCGCAGCGTATCCGGCGGCCGCGGCCTGCTCGTGCGGCGCATACTCGTACGCGGTCCGCTCGTATTCACCGGCGGCGTCGCCGAAATCTCCGTTCTCGAGCAGCAGGTCGGCGAGCTGGTAATTGACCGGCGGTGTATCGGCATCCCGGGGAAAGGAGACCAGGAACTCGCGATACCAGTGCTGCGCCTCCGCGAAATGTGTCGGGCGCTCCTCGACCAGCTCGTCCTCCTGGTACAGAGCATGGTAATGGTTTGCGAGATCCGCCAGGTTCGTTTTGAGGAGGCCGATGACCTGCTGCGAATCCTCGATCGCGTGATAGTTCCAGTACTCCGAGTCCAGCGAGTACTGCGCAGCGAACTCCTTTTTTGATGCCAGCACGAGCTGCGGGAAGCCGCCTGCGTCGTAGATCTCGATCACCCGCATGCTGAACCGGGGCGACACGCGGTGATACGGGTTCAGCTTGACGAACGACTTGTAAACCGATGCCGCATCGTCGTAGCGCAGCTTTTCGAAATAGAACTCGCCGAGATTCTGGTAGATCTTGTCCGCAAAGCTGCGCCTGCCGTATTCGGCGAAATACTGGTCCAGCACCTCCGGTCCGCCCAGGTTGGAAAAGCTCAAGCTGATGACGCGGAAGGTATCGACGACGCGGTGCTCGTCGTTCTGCTGCAGGTCCTGGTCGAAGTCGTAGCCGATCGTCAGGCGGTAGTCGAGCATCGCCAGGTAGCTGTGCAGCGCGTCCTCGTAGAACTCGCGCTTGTATAAAGTCCAGCCGCGCTTGTACAGGGCCAGCTCGTAATACTCGGAGCTCGACCCCATGGCGATGATGGCGCTGTACGCGTCCTCGGCCTCCTGGAATTTCCTTCGGACGAAGAAGTACTCTCCGCGCCGGAAATACGCCTCGTCGAGGTATTTCGAATACGGATACCGGGCGATCAAACGCTGCGCCACTTCCATCGCCTCATCCGGCTGCCCGAGCTCGTCGTACGCCCGCGACATCTGGTAGAGCACCTGGTCGTTGCGCTCGTAATCCGGATAGGTATCGAGGATAGCCTGGTACATCACGATTGCTTCTCGCGGACCGGCCGGTGCGCCCGGCTCCTCGGCTCCCGGCAGCACAAGCTCCATTGCCGGTGCTGCAGAAAGCAGCTCCTCGCGTCCGCTTGCACGCCGTTCGAACTCCTGGTCCGACTCCGTGGACGTAATGGGAGCGCCGACCGTGTCGCGGGCTTGCGCCGCCAGGCCTGGCACCGCGGCATCGGGCGCCTCCATTTCTATGAGGCCCTGACCGGAGATGACACCGTATTCGCGCTCCAGCTGCAGGTCCGCGAGGCGTCGCATGGCCTCGGGCGTCAGCGCGCTCGTTTCAGTTTCCTCGAGATAGCGCCGGTAGCTCTCCGCTGCGCGATCCAGGCTGTCGTCGACGTACATCTCGTCGAGCACGGGCTTGACCTGTTCCAGTTCCGCGAGAGTGCCCCGCTGATCGCCGCCGCTCGATGCACAGGCGCCCAGTGCGGCGGCAGCAATTCCTAAGAGAATGCGTCGCGCGCTCACGGAGACGAATCCCGGCGCGCCTGCGCCTGTGTCGCGCGATCGTAGCTGTCGGCCAGCGCGAATCGGGCCTTGTCACGGTAATTTTCGAGGCGACTGCGGCGGGCTACCAATTGTTCGATCGCAACCACCTCGAGGAGGTGGCCCTGTCGCGCCATCAGCAGCTCGACTTGCTCCGTCGCCCGCCGTACCCGCGCCCTGAGGCGCTCGACCGGCCTGTCATAGCCGACGTAACTGTGGGTGGCTGCCTGCCGCGCCCGGACGTAAGCCTCGTGTTGCTCCTGCGCAATCGCCATCGCCTCGTTCAGCGTGCGCAAGTTGGCGTCAAAACGAGTGAGTCGCGCGTGATACTCCGTCTCGAGCGTCCATGTCAAAACGCCTTTTACGCGCCGGATCCGCTGCCGCAGGTTCTCTTCCGCAGGATCGTCAGGATCCAGGAGCCCGGCTTCCAGGTCCTCGATGCGCGCGAGTATCGCGTGTTCTTCGCGTGTCGCCAGGAACTCGGGCCTCGGCGTGGTGAGCATGTCTTGCAGGCGGTGTGCCAGTATGCGGTGCTGCTCTTTGCGCAATCGCAGGCGGGAATCGAGTTCGCGAAACTGCTGATCGACCACCGGAAGCAGCGGTTCGTAATGATCGTGGCGGATCGCCACCATGTCGTCGAAGGAATCGAGACTCCATTGCCAGGCGAGAAATTTCTTCCTGAGGTCGGCGAGGTCCAGGTAATTCTGCAAACCGGTCTGGAAGTCGTGGGTCGCCAGCAGATCCATCAGGTAATACGTTTCCGGCGTCTGCGGCATTTCGCGCAGGCGAATGACCCAGTCCTTGTCGTGGCGGATCTCCTCCCGCACGAGTGCTTCAAGGAAATTGCCTTCCCGGATGCTGTCGATCGATTCGTTGAGCCGATCGACCTCGTTGCCGAAGGAATCGAGAGCGCGTCCGTAATACGTGGCAGCACGGCCGTGCACGTCGAGCTTGCCGTAAGCGTACGGCAGGGCGAGCATCGCCTCCTGGGTGGCCGCGTCGGTCACTTCCCGCTGGGCGAGGATGCTCCAGGGCACTACGGCTTTTTCGATCCGGTCCGTCGACATCGCCGCCCAGCCGGCGCTCAGCAATGCCTGGTTGGCAAACGGCCCTTCAAGGCGTACGCGATTGAACGCGGCCCCCGCTGCGGTGTACTGGCCGCCCTCCATCAGCAAGGTACCGAGCACGAGATTCGACTTGTCGCGGATTGCCAGGATTGCCGGATCATCGCTGGCGATCCGACCGGCCTTGTCCAGCTGATCGCGCGCGGCCTGTTGCTGCCCGTCCTGGAGCAGGGCGATGCCGAAGTTATAGGCAGCAAAACCGCCGAAGCCCTCGGAGTCCTGCAGCGGCTCCAGTACCACGGCGGCTTCCGCCGGCCGGCCTTCGGCAAGCAGGATATTTCCTCGCAGGAACTCTATGTCGTCGCGAATCGCCTCGGGGACTTTGCCCTGGATACGCGCAAGTGCCAGCTGTGCGTCGGCATATTGGCCTTTCTGGAAGTGCAAGCGGGCCAGCCTATAGGCTGCGTCGTTGCGCACGAGTTCGTCGACGTCACCTTCGAGCACTGCGCGGATGGCGCGCCCCGCGCGGTGGTGCATCCGGTAGCGCAGCTCGAAGTCGCCAAGGGCAAACTCGGCGTCGGCGATGTGGTAATAAAGAGGGTCGAGTTCGGGCTCATCCACTCGGTCGTGCTGCTGGATCTCGGTGTCCAGCCGCTCCAGCGCATCGAACCAGAGGCCCCTGTGCGCGTAATAGAGCGCCTCACCGAAATACAGGTCCTTGAGCTCATCGCTGAGCACCGGGCTCATCGCCAGTGAGCCGAAGAGCAGGAACCCGATCCTCGGGAACGGTACCCGAAACATGGCCTACCAATCTCCGACGCTGATTCCGCTTCCGGCCAGGGTGACACCCAGGATTCTTGGTTCGACTTTCTTGGTGAAAGCGATCGTGTCTGACTGGGTGAAGTCGTCGCCATTCTTCAACTTGCCGATGACGGCGATGCTCATCTGGTGCTCACCGGTCGTGACGTTGCCGGTGTAGATCCGCTGGACCCCGCCTTTTTGCAGGGCCTCGAGTTCGTTGAAGCTGTAGATGTGGTGCGCCGCCAGCTCACCGTCAATTTCGATCTGTACGGCATCGAGCCGGAATGTCTCGCCCCTCGCGATCGCGATGAACACGGCGACCTGGGTGTTGGACGGGTACAGCAGCCGTTCCTCGAGGTTGTTGAGTTCCGAGGCTATCCCCAGGACGTCCGACTTGATCTCCTGGACCTGGTCGTCGAGGCTGCGCATGTCATCGCCCGACAACTCTTGCGCAAAATTCACGCCCGCAGGGCTGATGACCAGCAAAGCCAGCGTCACCGTACGGAGGAATGTGAGCACCGTCGTCTTCCTTTTCCGCTCGCAGCTTCAGGCACAGGCCGTGGCTGCTTGTCCATGTCAGCAAGACGCAAGTGTTGGGCAACTTAATGTGCCCAGCCGTGATGCGGGTCACAAAACCTTGCGTGAGCGCACATTGCAAATTGTGACCTGCGTCACAGTCCGGCCACCGTGGCAGCAACATAGTGCGAGGCACTCTTCCCTGGACCGGGTACAAGAGCGTGTTCTCGAACTGGTTGTCGCCGCTTCAGGACTACGCACTGGCGGCGCAGGCTACCGTGTACGACCTGTTCCTTTTGCCGGGAAACTATGTGCTGTCGATGGCAGCGCGATCGCCGGAGGCAGCGATCCTTGGCGACGGTGATGTGCTGTTGCTTCGTAACCTGGTTTCCGCGCTGTGCTGGTTATTGATAGTCGTCCTGGCCTGGCAGTTGCTGCGGGTCGTGAGGAACATTGCGCGCGTTCTGCTCGCGCTGTGGCTGACGGTGGAATTCCGCTTCGAGCAGGGCCTGCGCAACCTGCGGACGCGACTCGTATGCGCAGTCCGGCAGCTCTTTGCGGCGAGGCGGCATCACGGCAAGGTGCGTACGTTCGAAGTGGCGTTCGATGACATCGACGTAGCGATCCTGCAAAGCGGCCAGAGGCTGCGTCCGGGATACACCCTGTCGGTACCGGAGCTTGCCGGCCGCCTTACCGTCCGTCCGTCGCTGGTGCAAAGCAGTATCGACAAACTGAGAAAGCAGAAGCTCGTGGAGTGCGCCTTCGGCTCGACGGACGGCTTCGAGAACTATCGACTCACGCCTGCCGGCATCACCTTGCTCTCGGTGTGGCGCAGGAATGCGAGCTGATGCGAGCGCCCGGCCCGGCCGGCACCGTGTCCCGTGTCTCGTGTCAGCCCTGGTCAGGCGGACTCGTCGTAGGCCTGGCGAGGCGCGGCGAGCAGCGTTTTGTCGGCTTC
>DATICC010000457.1:0-3236 GCA_035457045.1 Woeseiaceae bacterium
GACGATGACCAGCAGGCCCAGGCCCGATAGCCAGTCGGCAAACACCACCCGGCCATGGTAGACCGACCGGACCTCCCGGCCGCGCGGCGCCGTCAGTACGACCCCGTTCCACTTCAGGCCCCCGGCCCGCGGCTGGCCGAAATCGTGCACCAGCCCGCCCGCGACCGGCCAGGTCAGGCGCCCCTTGAGTTCACTGAAGGGCTCCTCCGAACGTATCGGGTAGTCTGCGAGGATGCTCCCGAGCTCGGCAATCAGGCGCGACAGGTCCTGTTCCTGCGCCGCCAGCCGCTGGATTTCCGAGCCTTCCTCGGCGATGCGCGACTTCAGGCTCGCCAGGAGTTGCTGGCGTTTTTCCTGTGCCGCGCCAAGCTCCGTGAGCTCGACGAAACGCTCCCGGGTAAGAGCTGCGAGTCGATTCTCTTCTTCGGCCACCTGTGCGCGCAGCTGGCGTAGCTCGCTGATGTGTGTATTGACCGCCTCGATGTTCCTGCCGCGATACTCGCTGAAGTAGCGGTAATACGCGAGTTGCCGGCCCAGCGCGGCCGGGTCGAGCTGGTTCAGCAACAGCTTGAGCCGTTCCTGGCCGCCGGTGGAGTAGGCAGCGAAAACCTGGTCTTCGAGCAGGGTGGTTTCCGTCTCGAGTTCCGCTTCCCGCGCCTTCAGCCTCTGATCGAGGTCTGCTTTCTTCTTTTCGCTGTAGCGGCGCTGCTTTTCGAGTTCCTGCAGGTGCAGCCGCTTTTCGGAAATGATCACCTCGGCTGCCTGCAATTCCCCGGTAATCCGGTCCCTTTCGGCGGCGCGCCGGTCCATGCTCTGCTTCAGTTCGCTGATGCGCTCGCGAACTTCCTCGAGTTCCTGCTCCTTGATCTTCGTCATCTCGCTGTTGTCATCCTGTGCAAAGCCCTGCGCCGAGCACAGGCCGAGTACAAACAGGACAGCAGTCAGGGTCTTCATGGGTCGCGGATCGGGAGCCTGTAAGGGTCGCTTTCAACCGGCATACCCGGAACCGCCTTGCGGCCAGCGATTCCGGATTTCGACTGGTATAATGCCGCACTTTTCAACAAGTCGAACGTACCTTTTCATGGATCAATACCTGGAATTCGCAGCAAACCACATGCTGCTGATGACGGCGCTGCTGTTCAGCTTCTTTCTGCTGATTTTCACGGAACTGCGCCGCAAGGCCGGAGGCCTGGTCAATGTCGAACCGCAGGATGCGGTAAAACTCATCAATAACGATGCGATCGTACTGGACCTGCGCAGCCCCGAAGCCTTTGCGAAGGGCCACATCGTAAACGCGAAAAATATACCGTTCGACGAGCTCGATGCAAAGAACGAGAAACTCGAGGGCTTTCGTTCGAAACCCATCGTTGCCGTGTGCGATTCCGGCATGACCGCGACCCGGGCCGTAACCCAGTTACGAAAGTCGGGATTCCAGAGCGTGTACGGCCTGAAGGGCGGCATAGCCGGCTGGACGCAGGCCAATCTCCCCCTGGTCACGGCCCGGAAGACCAGGAAGAAGTCCTGAGATCCGCTTCCCGGATGGAGTACTGCCAATGAACGCCCGGCCCAGAATAGTGATTTACGGCTCCGAGAGCTGCGGCTATTGCGGTGCTGCCCGCATGCTGTTGAAGAAAAAGGGCGCCAGTTACGAGGATGTGCTCGTGAGCAGCGATCCGGCACTGCGCGAGGAAATGCAGAAGCGCAGCGGCCGCCGTTCCGTGCCGCAGGTATTCATCGACGATCGTGCGATCGGTGGATTCGAGGAACTCTATGCCCTGGACAGGTCCGGCGAGCTCGACCGAATACTCGGAATACAGACAACTGCCGATCAGGCCACTTCATAAAATCAGGAACCAGAAAATGACAGAACCAGCAACTACCGCTCCGGGAAAACAGATCGGCATTCAAAAGATTTACATCAAGGATTTTTCCTTCGAGTCCCCGAGCGCACCGGACGTTTTTACTACCGCTGACTGGACGCCAAAGACCAATCTCAATCTGCGCAGCTCTCACAACAAGTCGGTCGGTAACAACCATGAAATCGTGCTGACTGTAACCGTCGAGACCAAGCACGAAGACAAAACCCTGTTCCTGGTCGAGCTGCAGCAAGCCGGGCTGTTCCATATCACCGGCTACAATGCTGAAGAGTTTGCGGCCATCGTTGGCAGTTTCTGTCCCAACGTGCTTTTCCCCTACGCACGCGAAACCATCGCCACGGCGATCTCCAAGGGCGGCTTCCCCGAATTCCTGCTGCAGCCAATCAATTTCGATGCGCTTTATGCGCAGTCAAGACAGCAGGCGGCCAAAGCCCAGCCGGGCGGCGACGGTTCGAACGGAGGCGCTCACTGACCGCGCCGGTCGATTCCGCAAAAGCGCCGGTAGCCGTCATCGGGGCCGGGTCCTGGGGTACTGCGCTCGCATTGCAGTTTGCGCGCAAGGGCCGCGAGGTCCGGCTATGGGGCCGGAACCGCGATGACCTGAAACGGATTTCGGCAGCTCGCGAAAACCGCAAGTACCTGCCCGGTGTCGCGTTTCCCGACAACCTGCGTGCGGAAGCCGATCTGCGGAAAGCTCTCTCGGGCACGACCGACATCCTGATCGCCGTGCCGAGCCACGCACTGCGCGAAACGCTTTTGCAGATCAAACCACTGCTGCCAGGAAGTGCGCGTATCTGCTGGGCGACCAAGGGTTTCGAACTGACCACCGGCAAGCTTCCGCACCAGGTTGCGGCCGAGGTGCTGGGGAGCGACTTGCCGATGGCCGTGCTTTCCGGCCCGACCTTTGCAAAGGAGGTTGGCGCAGGCTTGCCGACGGCCATGACCATTGCCGCGAACGACGACGCATTTGCCAGCGATCTCGCTGCCAGCCTGTCGGGCGACAAATTCCGCGCCTACACATCTTCGGACATGATCGGTGTCGAAGTCGGCGGCGCGATCAAGAACGTGCTTGCAATCGGCGCCGGTATTTCGGATGGGCTGGGTTTCGGCGCAAACACGCGCATCGCGCTCATCAGTCGAGGTCTCGTCGAAATGACGCGGCTCGGGCTCGCGCTCGGTGCGAAGCAGGACACGTTCATGGGGCTCGCCGGCATGGGCGACCTGGTGCTCACCTGTACCGACAACCTGTCACGCAACCGCCGCATGGGGCTCGCGCTTGCCAGCGGCAAGACCATCGATGAGGCTCAGGAAGAGATTCAACAGGTAGTGGAGGGCGTGCTGGCGGCAAAAGCCGTGCGT
>DATICC010000458.1:0-6849 GCA_035457045.1 Woeseiaceae bacterium
TGCTTGGCCTCCGCGCCGAAGTCGTCGATTCCATCCGCCAGCCGGGTGGGCAGTGCACCGAGCTGTATCCCGACAAGCCGATCTACGATATCCCGGGCATACCCGTTTGCACGGGCGAGGAACTGACGCGGAATCTCCTGAAGCAGATCGAGCCTTTTCATTGCGGCATGCACCTTGGCGAGGAAGTGGCGGTGGTCCGCGCCAATGACGCGAACACCTTTCATGTCGAGACGGACAAGGGCACGCAGTTCACGGCCAAAGCCGTCGTCGTCGCGGGCGGTGTGGGGTCCTTTCAGCCGCGCCAGCTTCGTGTTCCGGGGATCGAAACCTACGAGGGCAATACCGTGCACTACCGGGTCGCAAAACCCGGGCATTACGCAGGGAAACGCGTTGCCATCCTCGGCGGCGGCGATTCGGCGCTCGACTGGGTACTGGCGCTGGCAGGGACGGCCAAACGCCTGACCCTGGTGCACCGGCGCGACGAGTACCGCGCGGCACCCGCATCTGTCGAGAAAATGCGCGCCCTGGTCAAGTCGGGGAACATGGATCTCGTCGAGAATGCCAAGGCTACGGCGATCAAGGGTGCCGACGGCAAGGTTTCCCTGCTCACTGTTCAAACGACGGACGGCAGGAACCTGGATCTGCCGGTGGACGAGGTGCTGGTATTCTTCGGTCTCGCGCCGAAACTCGGACCCATTGCCGAATGGGGGCTCGACATCAACCGCAAGACCATCAACGTGGATACGGAGCGATTCGAGACCAGCGTGCCGGGCATCTACGCGGTGGGCGACATCAATCAGTACCCGGGGAAGAAGAAACTGATCCTCTGCGGTTTTCACGAAGCGGCACTGGCCGCATTCGCGATCAAGCAGCGTATCGAGCCGGACAAGAAGATCCACGTGCAATACACGACGACCAGCCCGATCATGCACGAACGGCTGGGCCTCAAAAATCATTCCTGACGCACGAGCGCTCGCAGCACCAGTGTAGGAGCCTGCACCGCAGGCGACTCCAATCTTGGTCCCGTACTGCATGCCGGCGCCGCGTCGCCATGCCTTTCTCGCTCAGAAAAAATGCTAATTCGCGCGAACGGTTAGCGGCACGGTTCCATCGCTGCGGCGACAGCATTAAAGAGGTCGCCTGCAATGCAGGCTCCTACAGCGCAAGTCCAAAGCTCGCGACGTGCAACGAGGGCAGCGCAAGCCCGGAGTCGTCGGCAGGCAGGTCATTACAGGCACCGGGCGGCGAGTTGCTGCAAGGCCTCGTTGATACCGGAAATGTTGAATTGTGCGGTGATAAGGCTGGCCGAGTAGGGAATCACTTCGACCTGGACATTATCCGCACCGGCGAGGTACGCGATGAGTTCCTGGCTGTCGCTCGCCGACCGGGGTTGCGTGATGCGGTTCGATTTGTCTACGCCCCAGTTGACCAGCAGCAGCTCCCTTTCGTCGGCCTTGAACCCGACTTCGGTGTTGAACGAGGATATGAACCGGCGCCAATCCAGCCGAACCGAAATCGTGCCGTCGCCGCCCGGTTTGCACAGGAAAGCGAGCTGCGGATGCACCATCCTGGCAGCGTATTCGTCCGCGATTTCGTTGCTGGACTCGAACGCCAGCGTTGCCACGTTTTCCCAGGTCTTTTCGTCACGCCCGACGTCGATGGTCCAGTTGGCGGTGAGCGGTTCGGCCAGGGCGGGCGAGGTCAACAGAAGCAGGGTCGGAACCGTCCAGTGCTTCATCGCGCCTGTACGCCCCTTATCGCGCCTTCGATCAGGTTGAGGGCCGCCTTCCGGCTTACGCCGGTCGGATCCAGCGGTCCGGCCGGCGTCGAGGCGATGCCGAGCGCGACGCTTTTCGGATACGTGAACATCAGCGTCATGGCGGCGGCCAGTTCCTCGCTGGTCGGCCCGTTCGATACGCGCAGGTCGTGGCCCGGCACTTCATCGGGGTCGAGCACGTCCATGTCGATGTGCACATAGATCGCATCGACATTTGCCGCCAGCGTGTCCATCTGCTTCCTCAGGTTGGGCGAGAGCTGGCGGATATCGTCCACCGAGAACTGCTGCACTTCGTATTCGCGAAACCGATCCGCTTCCAGCGGATCGAGGTCGCGGACTCCGCCCCAGACGATGTCGCTCATCGGCAGTCCCTCGGTGAGGCCGGACGTCTTCCGGATGTTGTGCAACGCATGGCCGGCCGCGACGGCGACCGGCATGCCGCCCAGCATCCCTGACAGCGTGGTCTCCGGGACGTTGAAGTCGCCGTGCGCGTCGATGAATACCAGGCCGACACGCCGTGCATTGCCATCGCTGTCGTACTTGAGGCCGGCCAGCATGCCGAGCAGCACATTGCAGTTCGCTTCCAGGCCGACCGTCAGCAGGTCGTCCTGCAGTCCCTCACGCACCACGGCCGCCATGTTCGCATTGGCAAGCGCCATGCGATTCCACGTGCCGTATTGCTTGTCCTGTTCTGGAGTCAGCCGGATATCCTGCACCGGCCGGATGAGTTCGCCCCCCCACTGTTCGATCAGGCGCTCGAGCCCGGCAGCGTGTATGTAGTCGGGGTTCATCGAAATCTCTGCTACATTCCTTGCCCCGCCGTAAGGTTGCTTGATGACGTCGACCTTGACTGCGCCTTGCGCGGCCAGCGGCGATACGCAGAATGCGGCCACTGCCAGTAACCTGAAATTTTGCACGGAATCCCCCGGGTTAATGCCTGAGCTGAACGCGGCATGATAGTCGCATCGATCCGGATCGCCAAGGCCCTGCCTGCATACCGAAACAAGGCAAAACGAATGCGCGGAAATGCGGATTAGGCTACGCTGAAGCGGGACCATAGCGGGGGAATGGCATGTCGAAATCGTCTATTGCAGGGTCATGGGCAGTGTGGCTCCTGTTGCCCGTCACCGTGCACGCGCAGGATATGGGCAACGTCGAGATGATCGTCCACCCTGTTGCCGGCAACGTGTCGTACATTGAGGGTTACGGCGGGAACATCGGGCTTTTTACGGGGCCCGACGGCGTGTTCCTCATCGACGACCAGTACGCGCCCCTGACCGACAAGATCGTCGCCGCAATCGGCCGGGTTTCCGACCAGCCGGTGCGATTCCTCATCAACACCCACATGCACCCCGACCATACCGGCGGCAACGAGAACTTCGGCAAGCTCGGCGCACTCATCTTCGGCCACGACAACGTGCGCATCCAGATGGCCCTGAGCGGCTACAAGGAAGAACCGCCGCTGGTGACGTTCAGCGAGGACCTCTCGTTTCACATCAACGGCGAAACCGTGCACGTATTCAAGACGCCGGATGCGCACACGAACGGCGATTCGTACATACATTTCAGGGGCTCGAACGTGATCCATACGGGCGACGTGTATCGCACCACCACGTATCCCTACATCGACGTGGAGAACGGTGGCAGTTTCCTCGGTACCATCAGGGCGCTGGATTTGCTAATCGAGGTTTCCGACGGCAAAACCAAGATCATTCCGGGACACGGGGTAGTGTCCAATGTCGCGGAAGTGCGCGCCGTTCGTGACATGCTGCTGGTGATCCGGGATCGTGTGATCGCAAGCATAGCCGATGGCGTATCGCTTGCGGATGCACAGACCGCCGGCCTTACGGAGGAGTTCGACGCACGCTGGGCCAACCGGACGAGCCGCATCGGCAGCCCGGAGGAGTTGCTGCGCGCGGCATATGCCGATCTGTCACGGTAATCTGCAGCAGGAATAGAGAGAAGAAAAACGGCGTCAAACAGCGGGGGAAACAATGAAGTTCAGACTGGTTGTCCTGGCAGCGCTCGCCCTGGTTGCAGGCAGTACGCTCGCAGAAGTCAAAATCCTTTCAGTGCGGGAACAGGCGCAGGTCATCGACAAATGGCTGGCGACCCGTGTCGCCACGGTGCTTCCGGCATTGATGCGCAGGAACGACATCGACATGTGGCTGATCGTCTCGCGTGAATACAACGAAGACCCGGTGATCCGCACTTTTCTTCCGGCCACCTGGAAGGCGGCGCGCCGCACGACCATCCTCATGATCCACGACGCCGGTGACGGGCAGCCGCTCGAGACACTCGCAGTCTCTCGCTACGACGTCGGCGATACTTTCAAACAAGCCTGGGACCAGGAGCGGGACGGCGACCAGTGGCAGCATCTCGGCAAACTCATTGCGGAGCGGCAGCCGGAGGCGATTGCGATCAATTATTCGGATACTTTCGCCCTGGCCGACGGCATCAGCCACACGGAATACGGCCTGTTGATGGGCGTGTTGCCTGAGGAACTCAAGACCAGGGTCGTTTCGGCGGAGAAACTGGCAATCGGCTGGCTGGAAACCCGCACGGCAGACGAAATGCTCGTCTATCCGCAGATCTGCCGCATTGCCCACGAGATTCTGGCCGAGGGACTGTCCGACAGCGTGATCCAGCCCGGGATCACCACCACCAACGACGTCGAATGGTGGTATCGCGAACGCGTGCGTGACCTGAAGCTCTCGACCTGGTTTCATCCGTCCGTGTCTGTCGAACGTGCAGGGCAGCCGGAAGTCGACATGAAGACCGCGATCGCGACCCGGCACGAGGACGAGGTCATCCTGCCGGGTGATCTGCTGCATGTGGATTTCGGCATCACCTACCTGCGCCTGAATACCGACACGCAGCAGCATGCTTACGTACTACGGCCCGGCGAAACGGACGCGCCGGTTGCGCTGAAGCAGGCGCTTGCGCGCGGCAACCGCTTGCAGGACATATTGACCTCGCAGTTCGTCACCGGTCGTACCGGCAACGAGATCCTTGCCGCCGCGCTCGCCCAGGCGAAAAAGGAGGGTATCGTCGCCTCCATTTACACGCACCCGCTCGGCTACCACGGCCATGCGGCAGGGCCGACCATCGGCATGTGGGACCAACAGGGTGGGGTGCCCGGCGGCGGTGACTATCCGCTGTACCCGAATACGGCCCATTCCATCGAACTTTATGCGGAAACGGACGTCGCCGAATGGGGCAAGGCCGTGCGCATCAAGCTCGAGGAGGATGCCTTTTTTGACGGCGAGAAGGTTTGGTACATCGACGGGCGGCAAAGGGCATTCCACCTGATACCGCGCTCGCCTGCAGTGCCATGAGACCAAAGATGAGAGTGATCGGACACCTTGCCTTCGCACTGAGCCTCGGGTTCCTCGCGGTGAGCGCTGCTGCGGATATACGCGAACTGATGCCGGAGGACCTGCTGAAACAGGTCGCGGAGGAAATCTCCGGTGAGGAGGCGAAACGTAACCTCGACACGCTGACCCTGCAGCATCGCATGCGCGCGAGCAACCAGTTCGACGAGGCCACCGCGCACATAAGGCGAAAGCTGGAGTCCTATGGCCTGGACGAAGTGGAGACCCTGGAATTCCCGGCCGATGGCGAAACGCTGTTCGGCACGCAGAAGTCCCGGCCGGTTTGGAACGTGCGCTTCGCCGAGCTGTGGGAAATAGACGACGAGGCAGGACGAGTGACCCGAAAGCGCCGACTCGCCAACTGGGAATCCGTGCCATTGAGTCTTGCGCAGGACAGCCTCTCTGGCGAGGCCACGGCAACGCTGGTCGACATCGGCGCAGGCACTAAGGAGTCGGATTACGCCGGCAAGGACCTGCGCGGCCGTTATGTGCTGACGTCGAGCCAGCCCGAAGATGTCGTCGAGCGTGCGGTGGGTCAGGCGGGTGCGGCAGGCATACTGTCGTACGCACCGAACCAGCGTTCCGCGTGGTGGAAGCAGGACGATCGGCTGGTGCGCTGGGGCCACCTCGGCAGTTTCCCGAAGACCCGGTCCTTTGCTTTCATGATCTCGCTCGCGGAAGCGCGGCGCCTGCAGCAGCGCATGGCGGCCGGTGAGGAGATCCTTCTGCAAGGCAAGGTCGACGCGAGCCACGAGCGCGGTTTCTATCGCTTTGCCACGGCCAGGATCAACGGTGCCGATGCCTCGCTTGCGCGAGACGAAATCCTGTTCACCTGTCATCTCGATCACCCGCGCCCGGGCGCCAACGACAACGCTTCCGGTTGCGTGGCCATCCTCGAAGTCGCGCGCACGCTCGGCAAGCTGATTGACGAAGGAACGTTGCCGCGCCCGGCGCGCTCGATCCGTTTCCTCTGGCCCGCCGAGATCGAGGGCAGCATCATTTACCTTGCCGAGCACGACGATCCTTCCCGCATCAAGGCGAACATCCACATGGACATGGTGGGAGGCGGGCCGGAGACCAAGGCGGTGTTCCGCATTTCCGGCGGTCCGATGAGCCTGCCGAGTTTCATCAGCGACCTCGGTTTCGAGGTCGGGCATTTCGTCAATGAACAGACGGAGGCTTTTGCCGGAGGCGCCGACGTCGCATTCCCGCTGATCGCGGCCGAAGGCGGGAAGGAACCGCTGCTCGCCATCATGGAAGGCCTGGACATGGGCAGCGACCACGACGTGTTCCGCGAAGGCAGCTGGCGGATTCCCGGCTTGTACCTGCACGACTGGCCGGACCGCTACATTCACACCAACTTCGATACGGCCGCGATGATCGACCCGACCAAGCTCAAGCGGTCGGCGTTCATCGGCGCGGTGAACGCACTCGTGCTGGCGAACCTGTCGGAGCGGGATGTGCCGGCCATCCTCGCCCTGCTGAAGCGCAACGCCCTGCAGCGCAGCGGGGACCTGGTTGAACAACTGAAATCGCTCGATGCCGCCGACGCCGCGGCGGTTGCGCGCATCCATTTCACGGTCGAACGGAGAAAGGTCCACAGCATCGAAGCTTTCGCGACTCTCGACACCGCCCTGCACGATGAAGCAGCCGCATTCATTGCGGAACTCGAGACACTGCTTGCACCGCCGCAAACAG
>DATICC010000459.1:0-4943 GCA_035457045.1 Woeseiaceae bacterium
AAAGGCGTGCCGGAACTCGTCTGCAGCCTCGACGACTTGCTTTCGGAGTTCGGCGAGCCTGACCGACCGTCGGCAAAGGTCAAGGTCGAGGCATTCCGGCCGCACTGGGAAAAGATGCGCCGCTACGCGCGTGCCTGACCATCCTCAAATGCCGAAGAAGCGGCGCGAATTGGCAGTGGTGGCACGGGCCAGCTCATCTTCGTCGACGTGCATGGTCTCGGCCAGCACGCGCAATACCTCCCGCAGGTACATCGGTTCGTTGCGCCGGCTGTCAGGCTTTGGTACCAGCGACCGGGGCAACAGGTACGGAGCGTCGGTCTCGATCATCAGTCGATCGAGGGGGATGCGAGGCGCCGCCTCGCGCAGGGCCGTACCGCGGCGTTCGTCACAGATCCAGCCGGTCACTCCTATGTACAGGCCAATCTCGAGGTAGGCCTGGAGCTCGTCGACGCCTCCCGTAAAGCAGTGCGCAACACCGCGCGACAGCCGGCTCACGGCGGGTTTCAGAATCGCCAGGAAATCGGCATGGGCGTCGCGTTGATGCAGGAACAGCGGCAGTTGTGTATCGATGGCGATTTCAATCTGGCGCTCGAATGCGAAACGCTGCCTGGCACGTGGCGACAGGTCACGGTAGTAGTCAAGGCCACATTCCCCGATGGCGGCCACGACAGGCCGCAATGCCAGCGCAGACAACCTGGTATGTACCGTATCGTCGTATTCTGACGCGTGGTGGGGATGAACACCGACGGTCGCGTGAAAAACGTCCCGACGCTGCTCGGCAAGCGCCACGGCATCGTGGCTGGCCCTGTCACTGCTGCCGGTCAGTATCATCCGTTCAACCCCGGCGGACAGGGCGCGCTGAATCACGGCATCGCGATCCGCATCGAAACTGTCGTGCGTAAGGTTCGCTCCGATGTCGATCAGCGGGTACATGGCGAGTCAGGTCGCCCGCCAGCGAAAAATGCCGGCCGCTATACCAAGGAAGGCAGCGCTCATCAATGCCAGCACGAGGAGTTGGGGTAATACCTCGCCGAGCGTGGCGCCGTCCAGCATTATCGCGCGAGCGGCCGACAGCACGTGCGTGAGCGGAAAGGCATTGGCGAGCTGACGGACCCATTCGCTTGCCGATTCCAGCGAGTACCAGACGCCGGACAAGAGCATCATCGGCCAGGCAGCGAGGTTCAGCAGGCCGCCGGCGAGTTCCTCGCTGGTGACCCGTGCTGCAATCAGCAGGCCGAGGGAGATGAGCGTGACGCAGCCGAGCAGAGCGACCGCGAACAATGCGAAGTAGCTGCCATCCATCCGGGTATCGAGCAGCCACGATGTGCCTGCATAGACGAGGACTGTGATCGCAATTATCAGCACCAGCCGTGAAGCGACCTGGGCTATGGCAAACTCGATAGCGCGCAACGGCGTGGCGCGCAGGCGTTTGAGAAATCCGTTCTTGCGGTACCGCACAACCACGTAGCCGACGCCGAAGAGGCAGCTGAACATCATGTTCATTGCCAGTATGCCAGGCAGTACCCAGTCGACATAGCGCACCGCCTCGCCCTGGATCGATACCTTTGTCAATGGACCGGTGGTCCCGGCCTGCAGCAACGCAAGTTCCGCGAAGTAACCCCTGGCTGAATCAGGATTGACCCAGTAACGCGCCGGCGGCGTGAAACTGACCAGCAAATCGAGTTGGTGACGCGCGACCTTGCGCAGGCCCGCCGTCTCATCGTCGACCGCAACAAACTCCACATAGCGGGTTTCCATGAAAGGTTGCGGATTCGCATCCGCCGGCTGCAGGATGCCGACCGTGTACTGCGGGCGATCGCCACTGAATATGAAGGACAGGCCGAACATAAGCGCGAACGGCAGCACGATATTCCAACTCAGCGTTCCGCGGTCCCGCAGGAATTCCAGGTTGCGCGCTCGAAATACTGCGTAGATTCGCTTGAACACGATTCGACCCGATAGTCAGGCGCGCAGCGAATGACCGGTCAGGTCGAGAAACAGGTCCTCCAGGTTCGGTTGCCGGATGCGCAGCCGGTTCAGGCCGACAGCCTGTTGGCTCAGTTGCTGCAGCACGGCATTGACGTCATCCGTGGCAATTTCAATGAGTCCCTGTGTTTCGAGTACCTTGTGACTGATGGAAAGTTTGCCTTTGACGTCTGCCAGCGGCAATTCAACTATGGCATTGCTGTACTGGCGGTGCAGCAATTCCGTCGGATTGCCGATGGCTATGATCCGGCCGGCGTCCATGATTGCTATCTCGTCGCACAGTATCTGTGCCTCGTCCATGTAGTGAGTGGTCAGGATGATCGTCGTACCGTCTTCCCGAATGCGATTGACCAGTTCCCAGAAATTGCGTCGCGCCTGCGGGTCGAGTCCGGTCGTAGGTTCATCCAGGAAGACGATCCGGGGCTCGTTCACCAGTGCCACCGCCAGGAGCAGGCGCTGGCGTTGACCGCCGGACAATTTCCGGTTGTCGCGATGCAGCAGATCGCGGAGTGAACATTCAGCGATGATGTGCTCGAGATCGGCGTGCCGGTCGTAAAGCGCCTGGAACATCTGCAGCGTCTCGAGCACCGTAATGTGATCCTGCAGCGCCGTGTTCTGGAACTGGATGCCGGCTTCCTCGCGGAAGCGCGCGTCCGCGGGACGGCCGCAATAGTACACCTCGCCCGAGGTGGCAGGCGTCACCCCCTCGATGATCTCGACGGTCGTGGTCTTGCCGGCGCCGTTGGGACCGAGCAGGCCGAAACAGATGCCCTCGGCAACCTCGAAGCTGACATCGTCGACGGCAACGACTCTCGGGTACTCCTTCCTAAGGTGGCGGGCTTGAAGAATTGCTGCCATGCAGGCGGGCTCGCTCGGGATGCCGTGACGGCTTCTAGCGTACCCTGCGCGGCAGGCCGGGCATAGAATGCGAGTCGAAATACTTCCCCGGCATGACAACCTTTCCCTGCCTGGCGGTATCCAAAATGCACATTCGGCTGGTCGATAAAACAAAGAGGAATTCGGCTATGTTCAACTGGACTTTCATCAGGATCCTGGCACTGGCGATCCTGGCCGCGGCACTGGCCACGCCTGTGCATGCCTGGAGCATCAACAAGGGCATCGACATAGAGGACGGCGCCACCAGCGGCGGGCAGTCGTCGGTCAACGGCAGCATCGCCGTCGGCAGCAAGGCGACGGTTACCGGCGAGCTCGAGACAGTCAATGGGGCCATCCGGGTCGACGACGACGCCAAGGTCGAGAAATTGACAACGGTCAACGGCAGCATCCGCATCGGGTCGAACGCAAAGACCGGGGATATCGGCAGCGTGAATGGCAGCATCCGGCTCTCGAGTAACGTGGTCGTCGATGGCGAGGTCTCGGTCGTGAACGGCCGGGTTTCCACCGAAGCCGGAACGCGAATCAGGGACGACGTCAGCAACGTAAATGGCGAGTTTCAGATCTCGGGCTCGACCATAGGCGGCGACCTGATGACGGTCAATGGCGATGTCTGGCTCATGGACAAGTCCGAGCTTCAGGGCGACCTGGTCGTGGAGAAGCCATCCGGGTGGAATTGGCAAGGTCAGCGCGATCCCAGCATCGTCATCGGGGCCGGCTCAACGGTGAAGGGCGAGATTCGCCTCGAGCGCAAGGTGAAACTCTACCTTCACGAAACGGCAACCGTCGGCGGCGTTTCCGGTGAAATGACACTGGCCGACGCAGTTCGCTTTAGCGGCGATCGCCCGTAATATAGGGGCCGTGCAGATCACGGCCCGCCAGATTCCGCTCTTTCCGCCGGATCAACCCGTTCCGGACAGGCCCGGCATCGCGCCGGGCCTGTCCGTTCGCGAAAGCGCCCGCGCACGTCATCTGTCGATCAAGGTCTATCCGCGTGGGCGCGTCGAAGTCATTGTTCCCCGCCGCACCGGCGCGGCCGAAGTGCAACGATTCGTTGCGGAGAATCGAGACTGGATCAGCCGGGCGCGCGAATCCTTCGCCTGCCGGCACGACCAGGAATCCGATGATTTGCCGTCGCGCATTGACCTGCCTGCGGTCGGAAGGTCAATCCGGGTGCAGTACCTTGCGGACGACCGCGCCGACCGCGGCAAGGTCCGTTACCGCCAGGCGGGCACGGTCCTGACATTGCGTGGCAATACCGCGAACCACGGTCTGTGTGTCACGGCAATCAAGCGCTGGCTGGCTGAACTCGCGCGGCAGGAGTTCGCCTCGCAACTGCTGGCGCTGTCGCAACTGAGCGGGAATGCATACGATTCCATGCATATCCGTGCACAACGCACCTGCTGGGGCAGTCGAAGCTCGAGCGGCACCATCAGCCTGAACGTTTGCCTGCTGTTCCTGCGTCCCGCTGTCGTTCGTTACCTGATGCTTCACGAGTTGTGCCATGGCCGTCACATGAACCACTCCAAGCGTTTCTGGAAGCTGGTGGGGCAGTTCGAACCGGACTACAGGCAACTCGATCGGGAGTTGGAGGAATGTTGGCGGGAGGTACCGGGCTGGATGGGACTTTATTGATAATTAACAGCTAGATATTTGACATGTTTGATGCGGATTATCACCCCTGGTCCAGGAGCTCCCGTAGGTTGATCACGGCGGCGTTGGCGCGCGCCATGTAATTGGCCATCACCAGCGAGTGATTGGCGAACAGCCCGAATCCGCCGCCGTTCAGGACCAGGGGTGAACGCAAGGGCTGCAGGCTCGCTTCCAGTTCACGGATGATCTGCCGCACGCTGGCCCGGGCGTTCTTGTCCTCGAGCACCTGGGCAAAATCGAATTCGGCCGCGCGGAAGAAGTGTACCAGTGCGAAGGAAGTGCCCCGTGCCTCGTAGAACACGTCGTCGATCTCGAGCCACGGCGTCTTCACGACGCGCTGCTCGGCGCCCGGCGTCGATTGTTCGGCGGACGCGTCGCCCGCGAGGTCGGTGTTGATGCGCAGCTGGCCG
>DATICC010000460.1:0-2144 GCA_035457045.1 Woeseiaceae bacterium
CGGCTATGGGCAGTACGCCGAACTCATTACAGATCTCACGTACCCTGGAGTAAAACGAGTCGGGTGCTACCAGGGCGCCGGTGGAGGCGCCACCGACCGGCTCCATGATGAAAGCAAGGACGGTGTCCGGCCCCTGCCGCAGGATCTCGGCACGCAGATTGTCCGCGTAGCGGAGGCCACGCTCCTCTTGTGACAAATTGTCGAAATCGAGGTAGCAGGTGGGTGCCGGGATTTTCGGCATGACGCGGATCATCGGCGCAAAAGGCTCGACAAACTGCGTCATTCCAGTGATTGCCACGGCGCCGAGTGTCGAGCCGTGATACGAGGGAAACAGCGAAATTACCTTCCATCGACTGTCAGCACGCTGTGTGATCGCATATTGGCGCGCGAGCTTCAGGCAACTTTCGATCGCTTCGGATCCGCCGGACACGAAGAATATGCGGTCCAGCTCCGGCGGCATCAGTGCGGCTGTCTGCGACGCAAGATCTTCGGCGGCCTGGTTTTCGAAATGCAGGCGGTAGCCGAACGTCGCCTTGTCCATCTGCTTTTTCATGGCGGCGAGGACGCGCGGATTCGAATGCCCGATGTTCGACACCATCGGGCCGCTGGAGGCATCGATGTAGCGATTGCCATCCACGTCCCACAGGTAAATTCCCGAGGCACGCGCAAGCCGCGGTCGGCGCGTCGTCGACATATAGAAAAGATGGCTCTTGTGCATTTCGCTCATACGGGGCTGCGCTCCGGGAACGCGCCATTATACGTCGTTGGCGCAGCCTCAGGACGCGTCGGCGAGTGCCGGAATGGTCTTTCGCAGGCGCAGGTACATCACGGCATAAATGCACATCCCCGTAAACGCAGCAAAGGCGCACATGGTGAACACACCGTCGTAACCGAGACCCAGGCCCAGAATGGTCGCAGCGACGTTCGGGCCGATGATCTGGCCCAGGCCCTGTGCACCGGGCATGAGCGACGCAAAGCTGCCGGAGTGGTCGACGTTGGCAATGGTCGCCATCTGGTAGACATCGACGAATACCCACAGCAAGTTGAAGCTGAATACACTGACCAGGATGTTGATGTCATTGATTCCGAAAGCCAGCATGCCGACGATCGTGACCATCGCGAGCAATGCGCCGAGCAATGGGCGGGCCAGACCGAAGCGATTACTCAGCACTGTTGCGATCAGGCAGCCGGCGATGCTGGAAAAGGATGCCCACACCAGTATCTGTCCAATCCACTCGTCCGCGATACCCGCATCGAGGCTCGCAAGCTCGATGTATGCCCAATACGCACCTATGTTCGTATAGGAGAAGACAATGGCGCCCAGGCAAAGCCATGGAACATAAGCCGGCACGTGCCGGTGCACGATGTGATGTTCACCGCTTTTCTCGGGCACATCGATCTCGATGTCGAGCCTTTTCTCGGCGGGATAGGGCGGGATCCAGTGCACCACGACCAGTCCCAGCGCATAGGCGCCCATGAAGGTGTAGTAAATTCCGTTCATGGAGAGTTGCGGCAGGACGTGCATCTCCAGCGCCTGTGAAAACGCGAACGCAAACAACATCATGTTGTAGGCTTGCGCCGGTTTCGAACAGGCGCCGAGCGAGGCCACTGCAACCGCCGTGTAGATGCCGCTGCCCACGCCGGCCAGCAGCCGCAGCCACAGCACCTCGTCGTAGGTAACGAACACGGTACACAACGCGTTGCTCAGGATCGCGAGGCTCGCACCGAACAGGATCAGGTAGCGGCGGTTGCTGCGCGCAATGATAAGCGATGTCAGCAGTGCGCCGAGAGACAGGCCGCCGAGGTCCGCTCCGGCAACACGGCCGACCTCGACTTCCGAAAAACCGAGGAGCTCCACCCAGGCGGTGCTGATGACCGGGATACCCACAGAGACACCGTATCCAACCAGCGCCATGTAAAGCGACAGCAGGATCGAGCGCCACGAGTCATAAGGAGTCCGGTGCCTGTCGAGATGCGGAACGTTGTCCGTTTTCAATGAGGCTTACTCATTGCCCGTCACCTCGGCGTATGCCCGTTCGATTGCTTCTTCCTGTACGGCATCGAAGAACTCCGCTGCTGCGGTGTCACTGCCTGCCAGGCTCTCCCGGCTGGCGGCAAGATCGACCGATTCGCGAATTTCCTCG
>DATICC010000461.1:0-3508 GCA_035457045.1 Woeseiaceae bacterium
GATGGGCCTTCCGGCCGTCGCCCGGCACCGCTCCAAAGACGTCACGCTGCACAAACAGCGCGACATCAATTTCATCATCAATGCGGAGCCGGACAGTTTCGCGCAGGAGTTTGCGCGCATACATGGGCCCTGCGCCTGCGCGATGGCGTTTCGTGTAAAAGATGCGAGCGCCGCACTCAAACGCGCCGTGAGTCTCGGCGCCAAAGCGATTCCGGGCGAACCCGGGCCCATGGAGTTGAACATCCCGGCCATCGAGGGCATCGGCGGCAGCCGGCTGTATCTCGTCGATCGTTACGGCGACCACACGATTTACGACATCGACTTTCGCTATGAGCCGGACTGGAAGAAAAAAGCGGCGATGCTCGATACCGGCCTGACTTACATCGATCACCTGACACACAACGTGCACCAGGGCCAGATGTCCGTATGGGCCGGGTTTTACGAACGCCTCTTTAATTTTCGGCAGATCCGCTATTTCGATATCGAGGGAAAGCACACCGGCTTGTTCTCGAAAGCAATGACGAGTCCTTGCGGCAAGATCCGGATCCCGCTGAACGAGAGCCAGGACGCACACAGCCAGATCGAGGAGTACCTTCGAGATTACAAGGGCGAGGGCATACAGCACATCGCGCTCGGCACGGACGATATCTACAGCACGGTCGACAGGCTGCAGGCCAACGGTGTGCAATTGCAGGACACCAACGAGGCGTACTACGAACTGGTCGACGATCGCCTGCCCGGGCACGGTGAGCCGCTGGAAGAACTGCGCAAACGACGGATCCTGATCGATGGCGCACCGCAGAAAGACGAAGGCCTGCTGTTGCAGATCTTTACCCGCAATGTCATCGGCCCGATCTTCTTCGAAATCATTCAGCGAAAAGGCAATGAGGGCTTCGGCGAAGGCAATTTCAAGGCTTTGTTCGAGTCGCTCGAGCTCGATCAGATTCGCCGCGGTGTATTGAAGGGAGGCGCGGACAGCTGAATGCCTACTGCGCTGGAGACGATTTGCGCAAATCGCCGACTGTATGTGCTTCTCGGATCGATTCTGTGACGATCGGCTGACGATCGCATCGCGACGGTCCGGCAAACCATGGCAAATCAATCAATATAGTCCCGAACAAAGTTGCCACAAAGGAGATCGCCGAGTCCGGCAGCCAGCGGTCCTAATATCAATCGGTTATATCGAGCGCGTCCAGCGCTGTCCCCCGGATACATCAGTCCGATGCGCCATTGAGACCACAGGAGTCGACGGTCAGGCCGACCCCCCTCTTTGAAGACTCTGTTGACCACGGGCGACCTTTGGAGTTATCAGTTTCGCCACCGCGAAACCGGTGACTAAGGTCTTCGATGCCGCGGCCGCCGTGACAACAAACACGCATTGAGGATCCGTCATGCGACCGACAACGCGAACGCGCCTGGGCAATAAGGCGATTGGTGTAGCGATCCTTCTTTCCGTCGCGCCAACCATCGCAGCAGATGAGCTGCAACCTTACGAGAAACGCGAGCTGCATGACTTCGAGCAGTGCGCAAGTCTGTGTCAGCGCCAGCTGGATGCGGACCTGTTCAAGTGCGCGCCGTATCGACCGGAGGGTGATAAGGCAGCGCCCGAAGACTGCGGCAAGGTCTGCTACGAGACCTACGACAGCTGCATGAACGCCTGCCCGGCAGACCCCAGGCAGCGGACATAACGCGTGCACCGATCGCACAACTAAAGCAAGCGAGGCTCGGCGAGGCGAGCCCAAGCGGAGTGCCAGCCAATGATCCATCGAGTCATCGCAGCTGCAGCCTTTCTGATGCTCGCCAGCCCGTCCTTGCACGCCGCCGTCGGACGCACGGCGGGCGACGGCGGCACATCGGCGAGCGGAGAAGCGACATACAAGATCCCGATTCGGGTTCCGCCCGGAATCAACGGCGTGACGCCGGAATTGGCGCTTGCCTACAGCCACCGAAACACCGAAGGCACGGCCGGAGTCGGCTGGGATGTCAGCGGTCTGTCGGCGATCGTACGCTGCGCTGATACGCTGGCGCAGAACGGCGGCTCCGACGCAGTAAGCCTGACCACATATGACGAGTATTGCGTCGATGGCAATCAGTTGCGGCTGACCTCTGGCACCCAGGGTACCGCGGGATCCAAGTATCGCTCGGAAGTCGACGACATTACGCGCTACACGGCCTACGGCACCGCCGGCAACGGTCCGCAGTATTTCATTGCGGAAGCCAAGAGCGGTCTCATTTATTACTACGGCAACTCCACCAACTCGCGCATTGAGTCGCTGGCCAGTGGCTTTACCACCACAGTACTTGTCTGGAACCTGAGCAAGATCGTCGATCGTAGCGGCAACGAGATTGTATTTACCTGGCAGGAGGATGGTGCCCCGGACGGCGAGTACCGGATTCTCACGATCGATTACGGCGGCAATGCGGGCCAGGGTGTATCCGCACGCTATCGAGTCAACTTTCAGTACGGAGGCTTGCCGGCTAGCGACATTGAAATGCGCTATGCAGCCGGCGGTAAGCTCGAGGAAACGAAACGGCTCACGGAGATCAAGGTCTGGTACACCGAGCCGGCAACTGACGAGCTCTACCGGAGCTACACGCTAGCCTACGAGTCCGACGTCTCCTCCACCGGCCGAGGCCGACTGGCAAATGTTCAAGAGTGCGCCGGAAACACCGGCAACTGTTTCGAGCCGACGACCTTCAGCTATTGGGACGGCGACAACGACCTGGACAGCGAGCAGTACAGTGGCAGCACGATCTCGGGTACCAACGCCCTGTCTGTCGACATCAACGGTGATGGCCACACCGACCTCGTATATGCCTCCGGCGGCACGTGGTGGTACCAGCTTGCTAACCCCGCTGGCGCGTATCTCAGTGCGATCAATTCGGGTATCTCGGCAACTTCCCACACGGAGGCAATCGCCATCGACTATAACAGCGATGGGTTGGAGGACATCCTGGTGCCTTCCGGCGGTTACTGGACGGCGATTCTCGGCTCGGCAACATACCCGCATTTGCTCTCGCCGGTCACCACGAATGCGCCGGACGCCAGCAACGCGGGCAATGCCGCAGCCTTGGATCTCAACGGCGACGGTCGAGACGATTTGGTGTGGGGCGAGAACATCGGCGCAATCAACTCGAGAATTCGGGCGCGTTACCGGGACGATACTGGCTTCTCGACTACTTTGTACTCGCTCTTCACCGGTTCCGCATCCTGGTATGTGGCCGGCCCGACGCTGTTTGGCTCTCCATACCGGCAAGGGCGCAACAATTTCTTCGACGTGAACGGCGACGGTCTGGCGGACGTGACGTACGTAAGCGTACAGGTGGTGCAGCAAGGAGGGGAGCCGATCGACAAGTATTACACTGACGTTTACCTGGGCGGCTTCAGAGGAATCTATAGCGTTACTACCGCACCGTCCGGATTAACGTCTGGCCTCTCCATCGACATGAATGGCGACGGCTATACCGATGTTGTCTATCGCCTCGGAAACGGCAATTTGAAGTTTCG
>DATICC010000462.1:0-2270 GCA_035457045.1 Woeseiaceae bacterium
CAGCGTGCTGCACACCGAAGCCGCTGCGGTGACCGACAACCCGCTGGTTTTCGCCGGCAGCGATGCCGTGCTGTCCGGTGGCAATTTTCACGCCGAGCCAGTTGCACTCGCCGCCGATTACCTGGCACTCGCGATCGCCGAGATCGGTTCCCTGTCGGAGCGGCGCATTGCCCTGCTGATCGACTCGCATTTGAGCGGATTGCCGCCCTTCCTGGTGCGCGAAGGCGGCCTGAACTCCGGGTTCATGATGGCGCAGGTAACAGCCGCGGCGCTCGCCTCCGAAAACAAATCGCTGGCGCACCCGGCGAGCGTGGACAGCATTCCGACCTCGGCGAACCAGGAGGATCACGTGAGCATGGCGACCTTCGCCGCGCAGCGCCTGCATGCCATGCTGGACAATACCGCACTGATCGTTGCAATCGAACTGCTCGCCGCGGCGCAGGGCATAGAGTTTCATCACCCGCAGCAGACGTCGGAAAAACTGCGATCGGTCATTGCCGAGCTGCGCCGGGTGTCGAAGCCGTACGCGAAAGACCGGTCGATGTCGGCCGATTTCGAAAAAGTTGCGGCCATGCTGCACGAAGGCCGTTTCCTCGACTGCGCGAAAGCGATACTGCCGAGCTTGGGCGGATGACGGCGGTTTTTTCGTACACGCCCGGCAGCACGCCGCTGCTCATCAGTATTCCGCACGACGGCCGGCAGCTACCGCCGGAGGTCGCGAGCGGCATGACCGCGACCGGCAAGGCGATTCCCGATACCGACTGGCATGTCATCCGCCTGTACGCGTTCGCCGGCGACCTCGGCGCGAGCGTTATCTCTGCCAACTACTCGCGCTACGTCGTCGACTTAAACCGGCCGGCGAGCGACGAAGCGCTGTACACGGGCCAGGTCTCGACCGGGCTCTGTCCCGTTGCCAGTTTTGCCGGCGATCCGCTCTACCAGCCCGGCAGGGAACCGTCACCGGCGGAACGGGCGACGCGTACCGAGGCCTACTGGCGGCCGTACCACGAGCGGCTGGCTGCGGCGCTGGACGAGACCAGGGCGCGCTTCGGTTACGCGCTGTTGTGGGATGCGCACTCGATCCCCGGCGAAGTGCCGCTCCTGTTTCCCGGGCGGCTGCCGGACCTGAATATCGGCACGAATGACGGCCGGAGCTGCGACGAAGCGTTGCAGACGGCGGTAATGGCGGCCACGGTCGGTGCCACTTACTCGTCGGTTTTGAACGGACGTTTCAAGGGCGGCTACATCACACGCCATTACGGCAGGCCGGAGAGGCAGGTGCACGCCGTGCAGCTCGAACTCGCGCAGCGCTGTTACATGGACGAGAAGTCCCTGCGCTATGATGACCGGGCGGCGGCAAAACTCGGCGACACCATACGCCGGATGCTGCAGGCTTACCTGGCATCCGCAACGAGCGCTTACGGGGGCTGAATGAAACGCACACGTGGCTTGCACGAACTGTATGCGCAGGATCCATTGGCAGCGGACAGCTTGCTGTGGGGCCGCAGCAGCGATCCGCTCACCCGGCGCGGCTTCCTCAAAGGGAGCGGCCTTGCCGCCATGTCCGCGGCGCTCGGTGCGTCCATTCCTTTCGCCGAGTTCATGCCCGGCGGACTCATTCCCGCGGCGCTGGCGCAATCCGATGTGCCGTTTGCGATTCCCGGCAAGGAAGGTTTGATCGTGCTGGGCGACCGGCCGCTGAATGCGGAGACGCCTGCGCATTTGCTGGACGATCCCGTCACGCCAGCGAAATACTTGTTCGTGCGCAACAACGGCGTGCCGCCTGAGATCGAAAGCATCGATGTCAACGGCTGGGTGCTGGAAGTTGCAGGCGAATCCTGCGAGAGGCCGCAGTCTTTCACGCTTGCCGATCTCCAGTCGCAGTTTGCGGCACAAACACTGCAATTGCAGATCGAGTGCGCTGGCAACGGCCGCTCGGAATACTATCCGCCGACCACCGGCAACCAGTGGACCACGGGAGCCATCGGTTGTCCCGAATGGACCGGCATACGCCTCGCGGATTTGTTGAAGCACTGTGGAATTCGCGGCGATGCAATATACGTTGCCTACGAAGCGGCGGACGCCCACCTCTCCGGCGATCCGGGAAAACAGGCGATCTCCCGCGGCGTGCCACTCGCGAAAGCGATGGAAAAGGAATCGATGATCGCCTGGGCCATGAACGGCGAGCCGCTGCCGTTGCTGCACGGCTACCCCTTGCGGATGCTTTGCGGTGGCTGGCCGGCATCGGTGAACGGCAAGTGGCTGAAGCG
>DATICC010000463.1:0-6802 GCA_035457045.1 Woeseiaceae bacterium
CCTTCTGGTTCTCGAACGGGTAATGCCATTGCGCATACGACATGGCACCCGAGTCGAACCAGCAATCGATGACTTCCGGGACTCGCCGCCAGACAACGCCATCCTTCCTGAACTCGATGCCATCGATTGCCGGCCGGTGCAGATCGAGATCCCGCAATGACCGGCCGGTCAACGCTTCGAGTTCTGCAACGGAACCAATGCAGATATAGTTGTCGTTACCATCCGTCCAGACCGGCAGAGGGGTGCCCCAGAATCGCTCCCGGGACAGGGCCCAGTCGATATTGTTCTCCAGCCAGTTGCCGAAACGTCCGTCGCGGATGTGTTCGGGCACCCACTTGATCGTCCTGTTCAGCTCGACCATACGCTCGCGGAAGTTTGAAGTGCGTATGTACCAGGCATTCTTCGCGTAATAGATGATCGGGTCGCCGGTGCGCCAGCCGAAAGGATAGTTATGCAGGTAACGCTCGGAGCGGAACATCAGGCCGCGCTCCTTGAGTATGCGGATCAGCGGTTTGTCGGCGTCCTTGAAGAACAGGCCCGCGACCGGCTCGACGGACGGCAGAAAATGGCCGTCTTCACCGACCGCGTGCACGACCGGGAGTCCCTGCGCCTGGCCAAGCGCAAGGTCATCGACCCCGTACGCCGGCGCTGTGTGCACGATGCCGGTTCCGTCTGCCGTGCTGACGAATTCGGCGTCGACCACGCGGAAGGCATCGCCCTGCACGTCCAGGTAATCGAACAATCTGTCGTAACGCATGCCGACGAGAGCGCTGCCCTTGACGCGTTTGCCTATTGTGAACAGTGTGTCGCGCAGGACCTTTTCGCACAACGCCTCCGCCAGTATCAGCGTCTCCCCCTCGACCTCGACATACACGTAGTCAATATCCCGGTGCACGGCAAGCAGCATGTTCGCCGGCAAAGTCCAGGGAGTGGTCGTCCACACGAGGAAGGACAGCTTCGTTTCGCCTTTGACGCGAAAGCGCACAAAGACCGACGGGTCCTCGACTTCGCGGTATCCCAGCGCGAGTTCATGCGATGACAGCGTCGCGCCGATACGCGGATCGTACGGCACCACTTTGTATCCAGGATAGATCAGGTCCTTGTCCCAGATGGTTTTCAGCAGGCTCCAGACACTTTCTATGTAGCTGTTGTCCAGCGTGTAATACGCCTCGTCCATCCGCACCCAGAAGCCCATGCGTTCCGTCATCTTTTCCCAGTCGCCGATGTAACGCATGACGGACTCGCGGCAGCGCCGGGTGAATTCCTCGATGCCGACCTTCTCCTCGATTTCCTTCTTGTCGAAGATGCCCAATTCCTTTTCTATCTCGTGCTCGACCGGCAATCCGTGCGTATCCCAACCTGCCTTGCGCGGCGCGTAGAAGCCTTGCATGGTCTTGTACCGGGGAAACGCATCCTTGAAACTTCGGGCCAGCACGTGATGTATGCCCGGCTTGCCATTGGCGGTGGGCGGGCCCTCGTTGAAACTGAAGCGCGGCCGTCCCTCGCTTTGCTGCAGCGATTTGGCAAACACATCGTGCTCGCGCCAGAAGGCCAGTACTTCCTGCTCGAGTGCCGGTCCGTCGTAACGCCCGGATACTTCCCTGAATGTCATTTTTCCCATGCCCCAGAAACACAAAACCCCGGACGCAGTCGCTGCGTCCGGGGCGATAATGAATGCATCGCGGTACCACCCGGTTTCATGAAATCCCGAAGGATCCCACCTCTCGGATCGCCTGATCCGTAAGCCCTGTATCGGGGGCCGGCCGGCCGGGCCTAATCAGCGTCGGTGACGCTTTTCGGGCGGCGACTCCGGGGTGATACTCGGCAAGTTCCGATCCGGGGCTTGCACCGTCCCCCGGTCGCTATGATCGAAGCGTCTCGCCTGTTTGTCCCCATCTACGTCCAGTCAGGGAAACTAGCGTCGCGCGCACTAAAATACAAGTACTTGCTGCATCACAGGGACTGCCATGAGCGATGAGTTTCCGCCGCCGCGCCGGGTTCACACGAACGGGATACAACTGTCAGTTCACGAACAGGGTTCCGGACCGCCGGTGATCCTGCTGCACGGCTTTCCCGAACTGGCGTACTCCTGGAGGCACCAGTTGCCGGCGCTCGCTGCCGCCGGCTACCACGCCATTGCCCTCGACCAACGTGGTTACGGCGGTTCCGACAAGCCAAAGGGTGTCGCGGAATACGCCGTGCAAAAACTGATAGGCGACGTGCTCGGATTGATGCAGGCCTATGGCATCGAAAAGGGTCTTTTCGCCGGCCACGACTGGGGTGCGCTGCTGCTCTGGCATATGGCGTTGTCGCATGCCGACCGCATCGCAGGAATGGTCATCCTGAACGTTCCGTTCTACGCAAGCCCCGCGGCCGATCCTGTCCGGCTGATGCGCGAGAGGCTGGGCGAAAACTTCTATATCGTGAATTTTCAGGACTCCGACGAAGCGGACCGCCGCTTCGCCGAAGACGTGCCGCATTTCTTCGACATCATGATGCGGCGACACCAGATCACGCGGGCCCGCTACGACCAGCTGCCTGCGGAAAGGAAAGTCTTGAGCCTGCTGTCCGCATTCGATCGCGAGGAATCCGCCGGCGAGCCATTGCTCACGCCGGCAGAACGGCAGGTCTTTGTCAGCGCTTTCGAAGCCGGCGGTTTCAGTGGCCCGATCAACTGGTACCGTAACTGGAGCCGCAACTGGCAAAGCTACAGGCAATTCCCGCAAGTCATCGACGTACCGACCCTGTTCATCGGCGCCGTCGACGACGTCATCGTCTCGCCGCAGCATATCGAAGCGATGAAACCCCGGGTTCGCGATCTCGAACTGCACATGATCGACGATTGCGGACACTGGACACAGCAGGAGCAGCCGGAACGGGTCAATGCGCTCATGCTCGACTGGCTCGCCCGGCGCTTCCCCGCCTGAGGTAGTCGGAGTCTGGCCCTGATTCTCAGTGCAATGTTTCCGAAACAGGGTAATTGCTGTCGTCGCCAAACATCGCGCGATCGAAAACATCAATAAGAGTCGCCGTGCTCTGTGCGCCGACCACCAGCAATCGCCGGTTCACGAGAAAATCCGGGACGCCACTAACGCCCGTTTGCCTCACTTGCGCCTCCTGTGACAGCACCGCCTGGCGGCCGCTTTCGTCACCTAGGGTCGACAGCACGCCTGCGGCCGGCATGCCCTGGCGCTCGCCGATTTCTGCCAGTACGTCCCGATCGGCGATATTCAGTCCCTGCTCGAAGAAGCCCTTCATCAGGTCCTCGGCTACCGCGGAGGCGTTTGCTCCCGATGCTTCGGCGAAACGCATCAGCCGGTGAGCGTTCAAGGTATTCGGGATGCGCGCAATCCGGTCGAAGCGAAAGTGCACACCCTCGGCGAGGCCGCGGCGCGTCAGCTCGGCCATCGCTGGCTCCAGCATTACCGGGTCGCCAAAGCGCTCACGCAGGTAATCCTCCAGCGGCATGCCATCATCGGGCATGGCCGGATTCAGCTGGAACGGCACCCAGCGTACGTGGCTCGGTCCGCGTACCGCGGCCAGAGCATCGGCCAGGCGCCGCTTGCCGAGGTAACACCACGGGCAGATCAGGTCGGCAATTACTTCGACCTGCAAGGTGGCCGCAGCAGCGGCTTCGGTAGCTATGTGCCTGTTTTCCGGACGGGTGCTGATCATTTTCTGTACTGGTATGCCTCCTTGGGGCTATAGGCCTGTAAAATATGGTCCGGAACGCTAAATTCAAGCACCGCCGCCAACGGCGTGCGGCCGGCGGGCCCATGGAACACCGGTCCGCTGCAATATAGAAGCGTCCTGACAGGTCTATGCTTATAAGACAGCCACCGGAGACTTTCGTGCTCATTCGCAAACCCGCCGACATCCGAAGTTCTGACATAACGCCGAAGGGGGTATTCCTCAGGCGGCGCGAGCTGCTGCAGGCCGGGCTGATGATGGCGGGTGGCCTGGCACTGGGTGGGTCGGCGATGCCAGCGATACTGCCGCAGGGGCGCCGGGCGAAACTCGGGGATGTCGCACCGGGCAAGTTCAGTACCGACGAGACGGTAAACAGCTATACCGATATCACGACTTATAACAACTACTACGAATTCGGCACCGGCAAGAGCGACCCGTTCGAAAATGCGCAGGAGTTCGAGCCCATGCCGTGGACCGTGAAGGTCGGTGGCCAATGCGAAAAAACCGGGATATTCGATCTGGAAGATTTCATCCGCCCCTACGCACTCGAGGAGCGCATCTACCGTTTGCGCTGCGTTGAGGCCTGGTCCATGGTAATTCCATGGGTTGGCGTTCCGCTCGCCGACATCGTCCGACAGCATCGCCCGCTCTCGAACGCAAAGTACGTCGTCTTCGAGACCTTGCTCGATCCGGAGCGCATGCCAGGGCAAAGATCGCGCGCGTTGCATTGGCCCTATGTCGAAGGGCTGACTATTGCCGAAGCGGTAAACCCGCTCACGCTGCTCGCCGTTGGTGTTTACGGCGAAGTCCTGCCCAACCAGAACGGCGCGCCGATACGCCTGGTCGTGCCGTGGAAGTACGGCTTCAAGAGCATCAAGGGCATCGTCAACATGACCTTCAGCGAGACACGGCCGCGGACAACCTGGGAACGTGCTGCGCCGCACGAGTACGGGTTTTATGCCAACGTCAATCCCGAAGTCGATCACCCGCGCTGGAGCCAGGCGCGGGAACGTCGAATCGGCTCCTCGGTTGGCGGTCTGCAAAGTATTCTTGGCGCCCCAAAACAGCAAACCCTGATGTTCAACGGCTACGGCGAGCACGTGGCGCACCTGTATGAAGGTCTCGACCTTCGCAAGAACTTCTGACGCCAGCAGCATTGCCGCTCCGTGGATGTCATTCGGCAAATTCGCTTTGTCTGGAAACCGGCACTGTTCCTCCTGTGTCTCGTACCGGCGCTACTGGTTTTTACGGATACTCTGGGAATCGGCGGTACGCTCGGCGCAAATCCGATTGAGGAAATCCAGGACCGCTTTGGCAACTGGGGACTGCGATTCATCCTCATCGTCCTCGCAGTCACCCCGCTCAGGCAATTGACCGGACGAAACTGGCTGCTGCGGTTTCGCCGGATGCTCGGCCTGTTCGCTTTTTTTTATGTCCTGATGCATTTCCTTGCCTGGCTGCTGCTCGACCAGGGCTTTTTGGCGTCCGTGATTGCAGGGGAGGAGTTCGACTGGTCGGTGATCACCGAGGACATCTTCGAGCGACCATTCATTACTATCGGTTTCGCGGCGCTGCTGATCCTCGTTGCTTTGGCAGCAACCTCTACGGCAGGCCAGCGCCGGCGTCTCGGCCGATACTGGCAGAAGCTGCACAACGGCGTGTACGCGGCCGCTATCCTTGGCGTCTGGCACTATTGGTGGCAGGTCAAGCAGGACATCTCGGAACCACTTGTCTATGCTCTTGTCCTGGCACTCCTGCTGGGGTACCGGGTCTGGCACCACAGAACGCGGTCGCGTGCCGGAATTGCACGCAATAGCCGGGCGCGATTGCCCCAAAGTCACTGAACACACTGTTCATCGACCGAAAGGACATGGTAATGAGGGCCGCCATTCGAAGTCGCTGCGCATTGACCCTTGCCGTTCTGGCGGCCGCCGCGGCATTCGGCCAGGATAGCATGCTCGAATCCGTTGAACGCCTGTACAAGCAGGAGTCCACCGGGCTGCGCCACTACAACAGCGGCAATTACGAGAAAGCTTTCGAAAATCTCAGCACGACCGCTGCCCGCGGTTTCAAGGAATCGCAGTACATCCTCGCTTTCATGTTCCTGAAGGGTCAGCACGTCGAAGCGTCGCTCGTGCTCGGCATGGGATGGCTGGGGGTCGCCATCGAGTCGGAAGAGCCTGAGTGGATCGAGCTGTATGATTCCATCTACCAACAGATATCGCCGCAACAGCAGCAGCTCATCGATGCGAAAGTCGCGGAATACGTCTCGCGATACGGAAAAGTGACGCAGAATGTCACCTGTGCGCGCCGGCAGTCCGCCGGGACGCGGCGCATCGAGAGTCGATGTATCAAGGATTCTGAAAAGCTTTATCCGATTTACCCCGTGGAAATGACGCTGGAGTAATCCTGCCTGTGAAACCTGTAACCGCAATCGCACTTGCCGCGGCCGCGCTGTGTAGCGGGATTGCGTTGATTGCCTGCGCACCCGCCAGTCTTGGCAGTGCACCTGCCAGCGAACGCACGCTGCAATGCCGGTCACACGAGACCCGGGTCTGCCGTACTCGCAATCCCGGCCGACTGGGCACAGGCGACGAGGAACCGGAGTACGACTTCTGCACCTGCGAGACGCTGAACGATGGCTTGCCGCTTTGACGTACTCACGGGTCGCCGGCTTGAGTTTACACCGCCCTGCCGGCTGGCGTTGCGCCGATTTGCTGCGACGAGGACAGGGAGCGTCGCCGGTG
This sequence comes from Woeseiaceae bacterium, assembly GCA_035457045.1. Taxonomy (GTDB): domain Bacteria; phylum Pseudomonadota; class Gammaproteobacteria; order Steroidobacterales; family Woeseiaceae; genus JAKEGN01. The sequence goes on from DATICC010000463.1 coordinate 6,438, forward strand.
GGGTGGCCCTATGAAGGAAATAAAGCGGACCGCAGGGAGCCATTCCTTCATAGGGCCAACCTGCCGGCGGCGCTGATTCGCCACGCTCAGAAACCGCGCGAGGTTTGGGCGCCGGCGTGCAGCGCGCGAGCACTGCTCGCTCCTGCAACATAGTCAAAAAAGCCCCAATTCGCCGACTGCGATCGGCTGTGCGAACGTGGCCGCAGCGAATTGATCTTCAGTGTATTGCAAAAAAAAAGCCCGGAGTGCTCCGGGCTTTTCTTTGTCCTGCCTGGGCTGGCTGGATTACATCATGCCGCCCATTCCACCCATGCCGCTCATGTCCGGCGCTGCGGGTGTATCGTTTTTCGGTTTCTCTGCAACCA
>DATICC010000464.1:0-3284 GCA_035457045.1 Woeseiaceae bacterium
ATCCTTTCGATCAGGGCACAGGGTATCGGTGCGTCCGCAGGCAATTGAATGGTTCCCTTCGAGGTCTTATAGGCAGCCAGGTCTTTCCGGAAAGCCTTGATTGCCGCACTGCCCGGGTAAATACCAATGTGATTCCTGAACGCGGCGTAGTGGATGAGGTTTCCGTCCAGCGTGAAGGTCGGGATGCCGTAGCTGATTTTCTCCTGCGCCTCGGGCACGACTTTCCTGATTGTCTGCCGGACCAATTCAAGACGTTCCCGCACGGCGACCGGGAATGTCGCTATGTAGGTGTCAACGCTGCCAGCTCCGGGTCCCCGCTTCTGCATGACGCGCTCTTTCCGCATTGCCCCCGCGTACATTTACGTATTGATACTATGCTCCGGCAATGCGTGAAATAACAAGACAATGATGTCGGGCAATAACGGTGTCCAATAAAGGTGTCAGGTTTATTTTTGCGTTGCAAAAATAAACCTGACACCTTTATCCAGCAAAAATAAACCTGACACTTTTATCGCTTTTATCGTGAGAGGGGTGCACCGATCATGAGTTTTGAAGTGCAGTTCCTGGGCGCAGCCGGCGAGGTGACGGGGTCGATGTACCTGCTTCGCGCGGGTGACCACAAGGTGTTGCTCGAGTGCGGGCAGGTCCAGGGGAGCCGGAAGGACGAATTGCGCAACCGGCACCGCTTCCCGTTGCCCGTCTCTGATATCGACGCCGTGGTCTTGAGCCATGCGCATATCGACCACTCCGGCCGAATACCCTTGCTGGTCCGGCGCGGTTACGCAGGGCCGGTCTATGCGCAGGATGCAACGCGCGCGCTGTGCGAGATCATGCTGCCGGATTCTGGTTACCTGAACGAGAAAGACGCCGAATGGGAGAACCGCAAACGCGAGCGCAAGGGACTGGCACCGGTCGAACCGCTGTACACCCGCGCCGATGCCGAGGACAGCCTCCGCGTGTTCTCGAGCGTCGCCTATCGGCAATCGAAGGAGATCGTACCCGGGCTGACGCTCAGGTATCACGACGCAGGCCATATCCTCGGCTCGGCGATCGTCGAACTGACCTATGAGGAAGGCGGCAGGACCCGGACACTGGTTTTCAGCGGCGACCTCGGCGGTCGTGATGCGCCAGTCATGGACCCGCCAGCGAAGTTGTCGGGTGCCGACATGGTTATCATGGAAAGCACGTACGGCGACCGCCTGCACCGGCCGTTCGGCGAGACCCTGTCTGAATTGGCCGGCGTATTCACGCAGGCCAGCGCATCCAAAGGCAATATCCTCATTCCCGCCTTCACCGTCGGCCGCACGCAGGACCTCCTGTACCTCATGTCCGAACATTACGATGAGTGGAAGCTCGGCGATTGGCGGATCTATCTCGACAGTCCCATGGCCATCGAGGCCACGCGCGTCTATGCCGCGTATCGCCACCTGTACGGGGCAAAATTGTTCGCCCAGGGCGCATCGGTACCGCAGCTGCCGAACCTCGAGGTCACCATGTCGACGCAGGAGTCGATGGGCATCAACCATATCCGGTCGGGCGCGATAATCATCGCCGGCAGCGGTATGTGCAGCGGCGGCCGCATACATCATCATCTCAAGAACAATCTGTGGCGGCCGGAATGTCACCTGGTCATAGTCGGCTACCAGGCTGAAGGAACGCTTGGGCGTCAACTGGTCGACGGTGTGCCGCATATAAAATTGTGGGGCGAGCGAATCCTCGTCCGGTCGAAGATCCACACGATAGGTGGTCTGTCGGCGCACGGAGACCAGGACGACCTGCTCGACTGGTACGCCGCATTCGAAAACCGCCCGCCGGTTTTCCTCGTGCACGGCGAGCCCAGGTCACTGGAGGCGTGTGCGGAGGCGCTGCGGTCACGCTTGCAGGCACCGGCTACCATCGCCACGCCCGGTATGAAAGCGAACGTTGGCCACTGAGATTGGCAGCGAAGGAAAAGCGCAATATGAGCAGGAAAAAGCCCAGGCGATCCGTTGCCGCGCCCGTTGCGGTAGCGGGCGCAACGCGTGAGGTGCCCGAACCCGCCGACCCGCACAGACGCTGCGAAAAGCTGCCGTGGGAGCAACCGAAATCGACAGCAGACGATCCGCTGGCTGCCGAACGAGTGCGCCGCATACTGGAGAGTCCAAGTTATGCGGCAGCGGACCAGGACATGGCGTTTCTCGACCGCGACGTAACGCGCGGCCCGCGCCTCGAGCTGGACTACCTGAAGCCCGAGGTCCTGTTACAGCAGCACGGCATCGACAAGACCATCGTCGTGTTCGGCAGCACTCGCATCCCGGAGCCGTCCGAAGCGCGGCGTCGCTTCGAGCTGGCACGGCAGGCGGCGGAACGTGCGCCGGAAGACGCCGAGCTGGCGCGACGACGCGACATCGCCGGACGTGTCCTCGATAAAAGCCGTTACTACGATGTGGCACGGGACTTCGGCGCACTCGTAGGGAAAGCAGGACAAACCGCCCAAGGCGGTCCGGTACTCATGACTGGTGGCGGGCCGGGGATCATGGAGGCCGCCAACCGCGGTGCGTTTGACGTCGGCGGGAGAAGCGCGGGACTGAACATACTGCTGCCGTTCGAGCAGTATCCAAATCCGTATGTGTCGGCAGAGCTGTGCTTCAGCGTTCGCTATTTTGCGATACGCAAGTTGCATTTCATGATGCGGGCCAAAGCGCTGATCGTCTTTCCCGGCGGCTTCGGCACGCTGGACGAATTGTTCGAAACGCTGATGCTCGTGCAAACGCGCAAGATCGAACCCTTGCCGGTGGTGCTGGTCGGCGAAGAATACTGGCGGAAGCTGTTCGATCCGCAATACCTGCTCGACGAGGGCGTCGTCGATCCCGAAGACCTGAAGCTCTTCTGGTATGCCGAGACGGCCGTTGAAATCTTCGACGGCATCTGTGAGTGGCATCGTAAGGCCGGAACGCCGCTCTTTGACGTTCCGCCGCGCTGACCCGGCGAACGGCATCAGCATGAAGCAGCCGTCCGCTCCCGCAAGAGAAGAATGCGATATCCGGCCCTGGGCCGTGTCCGCCGAGGATTTGCTGCGCGAACTGCGGGTGGAACCGGCGCTTGGCCTGTGCGACACCGAGGCCCGGTCGAGGCTTGGACGGTACGGGCAGAATCAGCTGCAAGCCATGCCCCGCAGAACTCTACGGTCCATGCTCCTCGACCAGGTGAGGAGCGTCGTCGTTGTCTTGTTGATCGCCGCGGCCGCCTTGTCCATGGCCTTCGGCGATATCGTCGAGGGACTGGCGATCCTGGTCGTCGTGCTG
>DATICC010000465.1:0-2044 GCA_035457045.1 Woeseiaceae bacterium
CACGGCGACCGTCAACTGCCGGATTTTCCCGGGCGAGAGCCCCGATTACGTAAAGGAAAAGCTGCAGTCGGCGGCCCGGAACCCGGCGCTGGAAATCAGGCCCCTCGACGAACCCCGAGCGGGGCCGGCGTCGGATCTCAACGAGGAAGTTTCGGCCGCAGTTTCCGCATCGGTGCACGCGCGCTATCCGGGCATTCCGGTGATTCCGTACATGGCCCCTTACGCCACCGACGGCCGCGAGACAAGAATCGCGGGCATGCCAACATATGGCATCTCGGGCCTGTTCGTCCGCGAGGAAGACGAGTTCTCGCACGGCCTGAACGAACGGGTCGAAGTGCGCGAATTCTACGGCGCCCTGGAACACTGGCACCGCATCCTGCATACCCTGGCCGGCGATTGAGCAGCCGCTTTCCGTGCAGGTCCCCGGGGAAATTTTCAGTCTTTCCGGTCGGCATCCACCGGAGCATCTTCGATCGCACTCGAGGGCGGCCACGGAGTATCAAACGGAAACGGCCGCACGTTTGTGTTGAACGTAAGAAAACGCACGATCTGGTAGGTGTAGGCGGCGAGCGATTGGCCCAGGGCGCGAAGCGGCTCGTTGATCACTCCGTTGAACAGCAGCCAGAAGAACTGCAGTAGGACGACAGCAAACAGCACCATACGCGACACGAAATACAGGAAGGCGAATACCAGGATGAAGAACAGGCGCAACCAGGTTGCCTTCGACTTGACGTTTTGCTCCAGCGAACTGCTGTTCGGTACATCGTCCGTGTCATCGTGCAGGTTATCCCCGGGTGCATGGTCCCGTGGTTGTGTGGCGTCGGTCATCGCAAATCCTCGTCTCGCTCGGCGTGAGCACGGCGGCATCATACCGCGGATCGGGCATCTTCCGGGAGCGAGGAGTTTCGTGTTGTAGTCCCGCAGCGGCGGCGCAAAGCCGCGTCAGGCGGAAGTCAGGTGGCGATAAACGGCGAAAATCAGCACTGTCAGCAACAGTGATACGAGGAGACGAGGCAGGCCACTCCCGGATTCGCTCAGTGTCTGTCCGGGATTCTGCTCGAGGCGTCGGCGCGCAGCGCGATCGACCAGCACCTTGGCGTTGGCGAGGCCCAGACCGGTACGCTCTCGCAGAATCTTGATCGCCTCGATCTTTTGTCCCTTTTCGATCGCCCGCAGCACCTCTGCAGGCAGTTCGGCGTCTGAGATTATGACTTTCGGTTGCATTCCTTGGCCTCGTGGATTGCACTGACGGCCGTACTCTATCCACGGCGGGTACCGGTGACACCAAAACAGGTCTCAAATCCGGAAATTTAGCGACTGGTCGATCTCGGCGACAGGTACATGGTGATATCCGCCTGCACGACCTCCACACCCTGATCGTCGCAGACCCGCACACTGACCACGGCATCCCTGGCTTCGCCCCGCGGTACCTCCGGCATGGCTGCCCTGGCAACGACGTCGCTTTGGGCTTTGGCCAGGTAACGTATCGTCATGGCACGCGGAATCCAGCGCAGGCCGGGGTCCAGCAGGGCCTCCATCATCGTACCTGCAGCGAGTTCGCAAAGATTCGCCATGGCGATTGCATGCACGGTGCCGATGTGGTTCGTAACGCGCCGTCGCTTGCGCATGCGGACTTCCACGGTGCCGTCGCCGAGCTGCACGAACAACGGCCGGATGGATGCAAAGTACGGCGCCCGCCAGCACACCAGCCGCGAGAAAAGCCAGCGCCCGGCGGCATGCGCTTTGAGCAGGTTCCAGGCCTCAATGGCGCGCGGCATGTTGGACTTGAACCGGTCTGCGATCTGTGCGACCACCCCCACTCATTGCGAACTCTCCGTGCCACCGGAATTCTTGCGGCATCGGCTGAGCAGCCCCTCGATGTTCCTCTGGAAGTCGCCGCCGCTGCCGAGTGTCTTCGCCTCGTAGCCGAGTTCGGCCTTCATGCACCAGGCAACGGCATAGTCTTCGCCGCGCAGCAGCAATCCGTAGTAGACGCCCTGAGCGAACCCCTCGTAGTAATCGTCATGGAATCGCGGCGTCTCCC